>JAOUEE010000118.1 GCA_029858875.1 Acidimicrobiia bacterium | reverse complement strand
CACCGCCAACGACGGCATCCCCGACACCGTCAACGGCGGACCCGGCGCCGACACCTGCACCACCGACCCCCCCGCCATCGACACCGTCTACAACTGCAACCCCTGACCCCACCACCACCGACGAGACGGCTTCCTCCCCACTGACGTGGCGGAGGAGCCTTCGTCGGCGGGGATGCGACAAGGCGTTGCCGCAATGGCCAGCTGAGCGACAGCAGTCACCATGAAGTCCATCGTGCAGTGGAACAGCCGCCTGGGCACCGATCCGGAGGACAACGTCGAAGCGACCGAGTCGCTCCTCCAGGCCTTCTCGGGGTGGACACCGCCCGAGTCGGTCACGATCAGCGAGTTCGTGGCCCGAGTCGACGGACGAGGTGGCCTCATCATCATGGAGACCGATGACGCCGCCGCCATCGACCTGCTCGTCGCCCAGTACGCACCGTGGTTCGACTACGACGTGCACCCGGTCCTCGATGTCGCCGACGGGGCGGCTCAGGCCGCAGCCGGTGTGGCCTGGGCACGGGCGGCACTGGGCTGATCCGTCGACCGGGGCCGACCCCGGCTCCGGAGCCCGACCCATCCCGACGCGGCCGGTACCCTGCTCGGATGATCGCCATGGCTCCCCCAGGGCTCGCCGACCAGCAGGGTCCTCGATGAGCGACGCGGCCAGGCCACTGCGCCCGCAGCCCGTGTCGATCGACATCGAGGACATCGCCGTCGCCTATGACGGCCCGCCGGTCGTCGACCACGTGTCGATCTCGGTCGAACCGGGGGAGATGGTGGCGTTGCTGGGGCCCTCGGGCTGCGGCAAGACAACGTTGTTGCGGGCGATCGCCGGCCTCGAGCCGATCACGGCCGGCCGCATCCGGTTGGGCGACCGGACGGTCTCCACCGCATCCAGCCACGTTGCCGCCGAACGGCGACGGGTGGGCATGGTGTTCCAGGATTGGGCGTTGTTCCCCCATCTCTCGGTGGCTCGCAACGTGGCGTACGGACTCCCGAGAGCCGAACGGTCCAGCCCACGGCTCACCGCGGCCCTGTCGATGGTCGGGATGGAGGGCTACGAGGATCGAGCGCCCCACACCCTGTCGGGAGGCCAGCAGCAGCGGGTGGCCCTGGCCCGAGCATTGGCGCCCGAACCCAACGTCCTGCTGCTCGATGAGCCATTCTCCAACCTCGATGCTTCGCTGCGGGCGTCCATCCGCACAGAGGTGCATCGCCTCGTCACCGGGCTCGGGATCACCGCCGTGTTCGTCACCCATGATCAGGACGAGGCGTTCGTGCTGGGCAGCCGGGTGGCGGTGATGCGCGACGGCCACATCGAGCAGTGGGCCACGCCCACCGAGCTCTACTCCCGGCCGGTCAACCCCTGGGTGGCCCGCTTCGTGGGCGAGGCGACGTTGCTGGCCGGCCAAGCGTCGTCGGGCGAGGCCCGAACGGCACTGGGTGGCGTTCCGTTGCTCGACACGAGGGCCCGCGGTGCCGTGCAGGTCCTGCTCCGACCGGAGGATCTGGCGCTCGACGCCGGTGGCACCGCCGAGATCGACCTGGTCGAGTACTACGGCCACGACACCACCTACGACGTGCGCCTCGACACGGGCGAGAGTGTCCGGGTGCGCTTGGCATCGGTGCCCCGATTCAGCCGGAGCGACAGGGTCACGGTGCGGTTCGCGGGGGACGCCACCCGGGCCTACGAGGTGACCGACGCCGAGAGCACGGACTCGGCCACCGCCACGCGACCGGCCTCGGCCGAGGGCTGAGCGAGACGCAGCCACCCCCTCATGCATGGCTTACTGAAATAGTTAGGTCAGCTTGACATCAAAGCCGAATGTCTGGATACAGTGCGCCGATGCTGAAGATCATGCGTGTTCTCCCTGTTCTGCTCGTCCTCACGCTGGCCGCCGCCGCATGTGGTGGAAGCGACGACTCTGCTCCGGCCACCGGCACACTCGAGGGCAAGACCGTCACCGTCTACTCCGGGCGGGGCGAGGACCTCATCGCCGCGGTGTTCGAAGCCTTCGAAACGGCAACCGGAGCGACCGTCGACGTCCGCTACGGAGGATCCGACGAGATGGCGCTGCTCATCGACACCGAGGGCGACCGATCACCCGCCGACGTCTTCATCTCCCAGAGCCCAGGTGCCGTCGGATTCCTCGACCAGAACGATCGCCTCACGACCATGAGTGACGACGTTCTCCAGCGCGTGCCCGACACCTATCGGGCCGATGACGGCACCTGGGTGGGTCTCACCGGACGGGTCCGAGTGCTCGTCTACAACACCGACCTGGTGTCGGTCGACGAACTGCCCGGGTCCGTGCTCGATCTGACCGACCCGGCCTATGCCGGCAAGGTCGGCGTCGCGCCCTCCAACGGCTCGTTCCAGGACTTCGTCACGGCGATGCGAGCCGACCTCGGCGACGACGCCACGCTCGAGTGGCTCGAGGGCCTGGCGGCCAACGACTCCCCGAACTACGCCAAGAACTCCGCCATCGTCGACGCCGTGTCACGGGGCGAGGTGGCCATGGGACTGGTCAACCATTACTACCTGGCCGAGGCACTCGAGGAGGACCCCGACCTGCCCGCCGCCAACCACGTCTTCCCCGACGGCGACCTCGGTTCGCTGCTGATCGTCAGCGCGGCCGGCGTGGTGGACAGCACCGACGACCGCGAGGCGGCCGAGGCTCTGATCGCCTTCCTCCTGTCGGACGACGCGCAGCGCATGAGCGCCGACGCCGAGTACGAATACGCCCTCGTTCCCGGCATCGATCCGCCCGCGGGGCTGGAGCCACTGGAGGATCTGGCGGCGGTACAGGTCGATCTCGACGTGTTGGCCGACGGCCTCACCGGCACACTGGCGCTCATCGAACAGAGCGGCATCGTCGAGTAGGAGGCTTCCCCACGTCGTGACCGCGACCGTCGAGACACGTGCGCTGCGCCGACGACGGCTCCGGCCACCTCGCGTGTTGGTGGTGGCTGCGCTCGTCATCGGCATGGTGTTCGCCGGCCCGCTGGCGTACGTCGTCATCCAGAACGTCCGTGAGGGCGCGGACCTGGCCGACATCGTGTGGAGCGAGGACACCGCAGGCCCGCTGGTGCGGTCGCTTCTGCTGGCCAGCGTGGTGTCGCTCACCTCGGCCCTCATCGGCACCGTGCTGGCCTGGACGGTGGTGCGGACCGACATCCGCGGCCGTTCGCTGTGGAAGGTGGTGGCACCGCTGCCGCTGGTCTTCCCGTCCTTCGTCGGCGCCACCGCCCTGATCAGCGGCTTCGCCACCGGAGGCCTGCTGGAACAACTGGTGGAGCCGCTGGGGGTCGGATCGTTGCCGGAGTTGTCGGGATTCCGCGGCGCCTGGTTCGTCCTCACGCTGTTCACCTACCCGTACGTGTACCTGCCGGTGGCGGCCCGGCTGCGGCACCTGCCCGCCGCCCCCGAGGAGAGCGCGCGGCTGCTCGGCCGGCGCCCGCTGCAGGTGTTCACCTCCGTGGTCCTGCCCCAGTCACTGACCGCCATCTCGGCCGGCGCCCTATTGGTGTTCCTGTACACGATCAGTGATTTCGGAGCAGTGCAGCTGTTGCGGTACGACACCCTCACCCGGGCGATCTTCGCCAACCAGCTGGCCAACCGGGCAACCTCGTTCGGACTGGCGCTGCTGCTCGGCATCGTCGCCATCGTCGTGGTGGCCGGCGAGCGCGCGCTGATCCGGCGAGATCCGCCCACCAGCGGCCGCAACCGCTCGAGAGCACTCCAGATCCCCCTGGGGCCGCTCCGTGGTCCCGTGACCGTGGCGGTTGGCGCGTTCTTCCTGGTGGCCCTCGTGGGTCCCGCCGCATCGTTGCTGCACTGGCTGATCCGCGGGCTGTCCAGCGAGCGCTCACGCGGCGCCACGGCGGTCGACGTCGACGGGCTGTGGTCGGCGGTGGTCAACACGGTCTGGGTCAGCATCGCCGCCGCAGTGGTCACGGTGGCCGTGGTGCTCCCCGTGGCCTACCTCAACGCCCGGTACCGCAGCCGGACCGGCACCGCGGCCAACGCGTTGGTCGTATCCGGATTCGCCCTTCCCGGCGTGGTGATCGGTCTGGCGTTCGTCTTCTGGGTATTGAGCACCGACCTGTTCGTGAGCTTCTACCAGACGCTGCCGCTCCTGGTGCTGGCCTACGTGATCCACTTCGGGGCGCAGGCCACGGGTGCTTCCGGCGTGGCGGTGGGAGCCATCCCGCCGCACCTCGACGATGCGGCCCGCACCCTCGGTGCCGGTCGACTCCGACGCTTCACCACCATCGAGCTACCCATCATGGCGCCCGGGCTCGGCGCGGCCGGCGGGCTCGTCCTCCTGTCGGTCATGAAGGAGCTCCCGGCCACGCTCTTCCTCGCCCCGATCGGATTCGACACCCTGGCCACCCGCATCTGGAGCGCCATGGAGACCGTCTCCTACGCGCAGGCCGGGCTCGACTCACTGGTGCTGCTGGCCGTGTCGGGGCTGCTCACCTGGCTCCTGGTCATTCGCGCCGCCGAGCACCTGGACTGACCGTCGCCCCTCGGACATCCGTCCAGGGGCGGCGAACCTCCGCTCGTCCTCGCGAGCGGATCTTGGCGCGTGGCCGCCAGACCGGTGAAGCTGGAGCTGCCATGCACCTCACCGTCAACGCCGCCGTGAGCCGGATGTGATTGATCGAGCCGAGCAATGGTGGCGACGACTCCGGGCTCCGGCCGACCGTCATCGCTGGGTCGCACGGCGGACAGGCCAGACCGAGGAGCCGGCGCCGCCGCAGGGGCCGGGGCTGCTGCTGATCCAGATCGACGGGCTGGGCATCGACGTGCTGCGACGAGCCGAGACGATGGGCCTGATGCCCAAGCTGCGGGCCCTGCGCGCGTCCGAGCCCTACCGCCTCTCCCCCATCTACGCCGGTGTGCCGTCGTCGACGCCGGCCTTCCAGGCCGAGCTCTTCTACGGTGAAGCCGGAGCGGTGCCCGCCTACAGCTTCGTGCATCGGGCCACCCGCCGGGTCTTTCGCATGTCCGACCGCGAAGCCGCCAGCAGTGTGGAGGCCGGCCTTCCGGGGCGAGGCCTGCTCGACGGCGGTAGCTCGTACGGCAACATCTACCGGGGAGGAGCCACCGTCACCCGGTTCTCGATGGCCACACTCGGCTGGGGCGATCTCTTCCAGGCATCGCGCCCTCGAGACCTTCCGGTCGTGGTGCTCGGGCACGGCTTCGATCTGGTTCGCGTGCTGCTCTCCAGCACTCGTGAGCTGGCACTGGGCGTGCCACAGATGGTGGCGGCCGTGCGGTCGGGTGAGCACCTCGGCACCGAACTGCACTTCCTCCAGGCCCGCATCGGCGTGACCGTCGTGCTCCGCGAGGCACTGACCACACTCGCCTCGATCGACGTGGCCCGGGGTCTGCCCATCGTCCACCTCGACCTCCTGGGCTACGACGAATGGGCCCACCGGCGCGGACCCAGGTCGCCCGAAGCCCTACGGGCCTTGCGCGACATCGACCGGGCCATCGGTCGGCTCAGCCGGGCGGCCAGGCGCCGCGACCGCCGGGACTACGACGTGTGGGTCTTCTCCGACCACGGCCAGGAGCGAACCGAGTCCTACATCGAGACCCACGGACGGCCCGTGGCCGAAGCGGTCGGTGCGGTGCTGGAGGCCCATGGGATCGGACACGATGACGCACCCGAACCCCGAGAGGGCGTGCAGGGCCAACGGGCCGCCATGCTCGGCTACCGGATGGCCGAGCTGTTGGTTCCGGGTCTGGAGCTCACTCCTCGCTCGTGGGAAACGGACCAGGCCACCACGACGGCGCTCGGACCGCTGGGGCACGTCTACCTGCCCGAGCCCGTCGACGAGCAACGGCGAGCGGCCATCGCCACCGACCTGGTTCACCAGGCCGACATCCCGTTGATCCTGGCCGCTGACGGACCGGGCCGTGCCATCGCCTGGTCTGACCGTGGTCACCACGATCTTCCGAACGCCGCGGCAGCGATCCTCGGCGAGAACCACCCGTACCTCACCGAGGCGGCTGAGGATCTGGTGAATGTCTGTCACCATCCCGATGCCGGCGACCTGGTCATATCGGGTTGGCGGCGCGACGGTCCCCCGGTGAGCTTCCCCCACGAGAACGGCTCTCACGCCGGGCCCGGCCCGAGCGAGACCAGCGCGTTCGTCTGGGCGCCCGCCGATACCCCGCTCGACTGGGAGGCTCCCCGGGCCCTCCGGGCCCGCGATCTGCACAACGCCGCCTTCCAGGTCCTCGAGGGGACCGGACACCGACCGGCCGCCCGATGGCAACGAGAGCCCGACCGCACGACCTTGCGCCTCGTCACCTACAACGTGCACAGCTGCGTGGGCCTCGACGGCGTGACCTCACCCGAGCGGATCGCCCGCGTCATCGCGCGGATCGAGCCGGACATCGTCGCCCTCCAGGAGCTCGACGTCGGCCGGGCCCGCACCGGTGGGACCGACCAGGCCCAGATCATCGCCGCACAGCTCGGGATGATCGCCCACTTCCACCCCACTTTTCGGGTTGCCGGCGAGCAGTTCGGCGACGCCGTCCTCAGCCGACTCCCGATGCGACTGTGCAAAGCCGGTTCCCTGCCCCGCATGGCCGGCGACCACGGTCTGGAACCGCGCGGCGCCGTCTGGGTGGAGATCGATGCCGGCGACGCCACGTTCCAGGTGATCAACACCCATCTCAGCATCCACCCTCGCGAGCGGCGGATGCAGGCCGACGCCCTGCTGGGGTCGGGCTGGCTCGGCGAGATCGACCCGGGCAGCAACGTGGTGCTGTGTGGCGATTTCAACGCCAGCCCGGGCCTACCCACCTGCCGAGCCATCAGCCGGCGCCTGACCGATGTCCAGATCGGGCTGGACGGGCACCGCCCCCGACGCACCTGGGGTGGCCGCTGGCCCGTCGCCCGAATCGACCACATCTACGTCGACCCGTCACTCGAGGTCCTCCACGTGGATGTCCCCGCCACCCACCTCACGCGCACGGCATCTGACCACCTGCCCTTGCACGCCGACATCCGGGCCCGACCCCCGGCAGCTGACGGCCACGCATCCACTACCGTCGCGTGATGCACGATTTCCGAGAATGGCGACCACACCCCTGGCATGGCCTGGAGGTGGGCCCCCAGCCGCCCACGCTCGTGACCGCGTACATCGAGATCACCCCGTTCGACCTGGTCAAGTACGAGGTCGACAAGCCAACCGGCTACCTCAAGGTCGACCGTCCGCAACAGGGCGCCAGCAGCCCACCCACCCTCTACGGATTCATCCCCAGCACCTACTGCGGGCCCCGCGTCGCAATGCTCAGTCCCGGCGCCACAGAAGCCGACGGCGACCCGCTCGACATCTGTGTCGTCAGCGAACGCCCCATCACCCGGGCTGACATCATCCTGACGGCCCGGGTCGTCGGAGGGCTACGGATGATCGACGACGACGAGGCCGACGACAAGATAATCGGCGTGCTCGCCGGCGATCCGGTGTGGGGCGGCGCCACCGACCTGGACGACCTCCCCGTCGCGTTGGTCAACCGGTTGGAGCACTACTTCGTGACCTACAAGAACATGCCGGGGGCTCCTCTTCGGGCCCGGGTCGAGGCCCGCTACGACATGGCTCACGCCGGTACCGTCATCGAGGCAGCCATCGCCGACTACGACGAGTTGTTCCGCCCCGCTTGACGGCCTCGGGCATCGTGACGTCTGCTTGGCTCCATGAGGGAGGCCACGCTCACCTGGGACACGCCCACCGAGTTCACCCTGGGCAACACCCGGTTCGTCGCCGCATCGCTGGAGCCGGGCCAGTCCACGCCCGAGCGGTTCCTGCTGCGCAAGCCGCCCCACATGGTGGACGCCTACGCGGCCCTGCTCGAAGACCTGCGGCCCGATGTCGTCGTGGATCTCGGCATCTTCGACGGCGCCTGTGCGGCGTTCGTCGCCAAGTACTGCGCGCCGACGACGTTGGCCGCCATCGACATCCTCGAGTCGTTCCCGGCGCTGGACGAGTTCGTGATCAGCCACGGCCTCGAGGAGTCGCTCACCATCCACCCGGGCGTCGACCAGGCCGACCGGGACTCGGTGCTGCGGGCGGTCGATGCCGCAGCCGGCGAGCAGCCCGTCGACTTGGTCATCGACGATGCGTCCCACCTGTACCACCCGACCATGACCTCGTTCGAGGCCCTCTTCCCCCGATTGCGCAGCGGGGGCCGGTTCATCATCGAGGACTGGGCGATCGGCCCACTGGCATCGGAGCGGGTACAGCGGGCGCTCATCAAGAAGAAGCCCAAGCTCAAACACGACAGCGAGACCCGAACACTGATCCACGAGTTCGTACTGCGCACCACATCGGCCCACACCGACTTCGAACTGCTCGATCCCATCGCCGAAGCGGTCGGCTTCCCCCCCACCAAGGATCCGATCACGTCGATCCTGACGACCTTCCTGTTGCAGGTGGCCGATGGCTCCCTCGACGGATTGCGGTCGTTCCTCGAGGACTTCCTCGCCCCGCTGCCGCCCCGCCGGCCATTCGCCGATGTGGTGCTCGAGCTGCTCCGGCTCCACGCCATCGGCCCCGACATCATCACCGACATCACCGTCACCGAATGGTGGGTCGAAGTGGTGCGCGGTCCGCAGCCACTGCACCCACGCGACTTCCGGGTCGGCGAGGGTCTCGGCCGCAAGATGCGCATGCGTTGCTGACGCCGTCCGCGGTGCGGCCGGCGACGCCGGGCGGGCGATAGCGTCATCGGATGCCCATGCAACGGGTCGTGCTGCACATCGGGACGCACAAGACCGGAACCACGCTGCTCCAACGGTTGTTGAGCGAGAACCACGACCTGCTGCGGGCCGCCGGCGTGCTCCACCCCCAGACCGGCATCCCCCAGGGTCACAACAACGCCCATCGCGACCTGATGCTGGCCATCCGCAAGGAGGACAACGGGAAGTGGGAGGAGCTGTCCGGGGAGATCGAGCAGGCGGGCCTACCGACCGTCGTGCTCAGCGCCGAGGAGCTCTGCCGCTGCGACCGGCACCAGGTGGCCCGCATCCAACAGAAGCTGGATGGGTTCGAGGCCGAGATCATCTGCTACTTCCGTAATGAGTGGGACTTCATGCTGGCTGCCTGCCGCCAGCAATGGAAGGACGGTTCGTTCGCCGGCACGTTCCCCGAGTTCCTCGAGGCCAAGCTCCCGCGCTGTCGCTACGAAAAGTACGTCGAACGTTGGATCGACGTGTTCGGAGCCGAGCGGGTGCACGTCGTGCTGTACGACAAGGCGGTCCAGGGCCCGGGCCTCATCGACGATTTCGTCGGCCGACTCGGCTTCACCCCCGAGGTCGAAGCCATCATGGTCCAAGCCCTGCAACGTCCCCGCAAGGCGCTGAACGCCTCGTCGGACGACGCGGTGGCCATGACCCAGCGTCGCATAACCGCCCTCGAGCAGCGGCTGTCGCCCCGCCTCAAGCCGACCGGGGGTCTGCAACGGCTACGGCGAACGGTGCGGCGCCAGGGTCTGGCCGGCCGGGTGCTGGTGGCCGCAGCGCACCCACGCCAGGACATGTCCACCGACGCCGACATCGACTGGCTGCGCGAGCACACCGCCGGGTGGCATCAGCTCTTCCTCGATCGATTCGTCGACCCGGCCGACCACCACTACCTCGATTTCTGACGCCGCGACCGACAGGCTGCTGGGCGGAGAAGCCGCGGTGTCGGCAACCGGCCGCAGTAGCGTGAAGCCCATGAACGGGCGGTCTGGCTCGAGGCCACAGCTCATCGTCGCGGCTAACCGCCTGCCGGTTCGTCGCGTCGAGACACCCGACGGCTCCCGCTGGGAGACCAGTCCCGGTGGTCTGGTCTCCGCACTGGCCCCTGTGCTGCGCGAACGCGATGACGCGGTCTGGGTGGGATGGGCCGGAAACACCGGCCCGGCGCCCGAACCGTTCACCATCGACGGTTTCGATCTGCACCCCATCGGTCTCAGCGCGGCCAACATCCAGCAGTACTACGAGGGATTCGCCAATGGCTCCCTGTGGCCGCTGTATCACGACGCCATCGCCCAGCCCGAGTACCACCGCACGTGGTGGGAGGCCTACGTACGGGTCAACCATCGCTTCGCCGACGCCATCGCCGACATCGCCCAACCGGATGCCACGGTGTGGATCCACGATTATCAGCTCCAGCTGGTTCCGGCCATGCTCCGGCAGCGAATGCCCGATCTGCACATCGGCTTCTTCCTGCACATTCCGTTCCCGGCCCGCGAGCTCTTCCTGCGCCTGCCGTGGCGAACCCAGATCGTCGAAGGACTGCTCGGTGCCGATCTGGTCGGCTTCCAGAGCAAGGTGATGGCGCACAACTTCCGG
>JAOUEE010000465.1 GCA_029858875.1 Acidimicrobiia bacterium | reverse complement strand
TCACCGAGGTCTTCCGGGCCCAAGGCCTGAAGGTGACTCCCCAACGCCTCGCCGTGTTCGAGGCCTTACTGGCTGACGCCGATCATCCCACCGCCGAGGCGGTGTACGAACGGGTCGTGAGTGCGCTGCCGACCGTCTCTTTGCGGACGGTCTATCAGACCCTCAACGACCTGGTCAGCATGGGGGAGCTCCAACAACTCGACCTCGGTACCGGTTCGGCTCGCTTCGACACCACTTCGGGCTCGCACCACCACGTTCTGTGCGAATCATGCGGGCTCGTGGCCGATGTCCACGCCGACTTCGCAGGGATCGTGATCCCGGCAGATCTCGCCGAGCGATTCGCAATCACCAGCACCGAAGTGGTCTTTCGCGGGCAGTGCTCGCGCTGTGCTACGAAGACCACCTAGACATTCCCCCCAACCCACCAATCCAGGAGGACCGCGGCGCCATGCCCGATCTCAACGGCACCAAGACCCACGACAATCTGAAGGAAGCCTTCGCAGGCGAGAGCCAGGCCAACCGGCGCTACCTGTGGTTCGCCCAGAAGGCCGACGTCGAGGGATACCCCGACGCCGCCGCGCTGTTCCGATCCGTCGCCGAAGGCGAGACCGGCCACGCGCACGGCCATCTCGAGTTCATCGCCGAGGTCGGCGACCCGGCCACGGGCGAGCCCATCGGTGACACCGACGAGAACTTCAAGGCCGCCATCGCCGGCGAGACCTACGAGTACACCGAGATGTACCCGGGCTTCGCGGCCACTGCCCGCGACGAGGGTTTCGACGAGATCGCCGAGTGGCTCGAGACGCTGGCCCGGGCCGAGAAGAGCCACGCCGGCCGCTTCCAAGAGGGCCTCGACGACCTCTAGTCACGTTGGTCCGGTCGATCAGCGATCGGACACCTCCCGGTCGGGCCCGCCAGCCGGGCCCGACCGGCGCACCCTGCTCTTGCTGCCCGGCGCGGCCCGATGGCCCGCGCCAGCCGACCGGAGGCACCGATGACCACCACCTACGACCCGTTCCACCCCGCGTACTACGACGAGCGAGACCTCCGGCAGGAGCTCGATCGGGTGTACGACCTGTGCCACGGATGCCGGCTGTGCTTCAAGTTCTGCCCCTCGTTCCCCACGCTGTTCGACTACGTCGACGCCATCCCCAACCAGGAAGCGGCGAAGATGACTCCGGCCCAGCAGGACCACGTGGTCGACGAGTGCTTCAACTGCAAGCTCTGCTACGTGAACTGCCCGTACACTCCTGACCAGCACGAGTGGAACCTCGACTTCCCCCGCCTGATGCTGCGGGCCGAGCAGGTGTTGCACCGCACCCGCAAGCGGTCGCTCAAGACCCGGGTCACCGACCGGGCGCTGGCCAGCACCGACCTGCTCGGCAAGGTCAACTCGGCGGGCGCGCCGCTGGTGAACAAGGCCCTCGGCCCGACCGGAACCGCCGTGCGCGGCTTGGTGGAGCGGACCGTGGGCATCGCCCGTGAACGCGTGTTGGCGCCCTACGCCAAGCAGCGGTTCTCCACGTGGTTCAAGCGGCGTTCGACCCAGCTGGGGCGGGCCAAACAGGCGAAGGTGGCGGTGTTCGCCACCTGCCTGGTCGAGTACCAGGACGTCGGAGTCGGCCATGACCTCGTCAAGGTCTACGAGCGCAACGGGGTCGAGTGCACCCTGCCCGACGGGCAGATCTGCTGTGGTGCACCGGCGCTGCACCAGGGTGACGTCGACCGATTCGCCGAGCAGGCCCGCCAGAACATCGCCGCGCTGTCCGAAGCCATCCGCGAGGCCGACGCGGCCGGCGAGCACCTCGATGTCGTGGTGCCCCAACCCACCTGCGGATACGTGCTGAAGTTCGACTATCGCGACTACGTGGGCGGGCCCGACGCCGACCTGGTGGCCGAGCGCACCCACGACGCCGCCGAGTACCTGGTGTCCCTGCACAAAGCCGACGACACCGAGCTCGACACCGAGTTCCCCGGCGACGTGCCGGCCACCATCACCTACCACGCCCCCTGTCATCTGCGGGCCCAGAACGTAGGGCTGAAGAGCCGCGACCTCATGAAGCTCACCGGATCGAAGATCAAGGTGGTGGCCGAGTGCAGTGGCATCGACGGCACCTGGGGCATGCGGGCCGAGAACGTCGACGCCGCCCGCAAGGTGGCCAAGAAGATGGTCGACGCCATCGAGAAGGCCGACTCCGACGTCATCACCGGGGACTGCTCGTTGGCCAACGGAGGGATTGTTCTCGAGACCGGCAAGGTGCCACTCCACCCGCTGTCGATGATGGCCCGGGCCTACGGCATCGCCCCCGAACCCGACGTGCCCACCATGGAGGCCGACAATGGTTGATCTGCTCACCCTCGACGACATCGACGATGCCCGGGCCTACGAGCGCGGGCGCGACGAGTTCCGGTCCCACGTGATCGCCCTGAAGAAGCGCCGACGGATCACCATCGGCCAGTTCGTGACGCTGGTGTTCGAATGCCGCGACACGATCCGCTTCCAGATCCAGGAGATGGCGCGGGCCGAGCGTCT
>JAOUEE010000463.1 GCA_029858875.1 Acidimicrobiia bacterium | reverse complement strand
GCACCAAAATGCAGGGGCGTGGGGCAATGGGAGGCAGCGTGACGGACGGCGGCAGGAGCCATCGATCGAGGACGTCGTGGCTTCGGATCATCGTGACGGTCTGGGCCCTGGTTGCCAGCCTGCTGGTCGTGACGTCCAGCCCGGCCGCCTCGAACCAGCATGGCGTCGAGCCCGACCGCGCCGCGCCCAGCGCCATGGACGTGGGTGGGCGCATCGTGACCCCGAATCAGGGTGCCGGCGACGCGGCCGGCGGCGGGGCCTTCTACATCCAGTTCGCGTCGCCGCTGACCGGTGCCGAGTTCGAGGCGCTCGCGGCGCAGGGTGTGACCTTCGCCCAGGGCATGGCGCCGTCCACCTACGTGGTGCGGTTGGCCCCCGGTGCTGCTGCCGCGGTTGGCGCCGTTCCCGGGTTCACCGGGCTCGCGCCCGTGGTCGCCGCCGACAAGCTCACCCCTGCGCTTCGTGCTGGAGACGTGCCCGATCACGCGCTGGACCGCAACGGTGTCATCAGAGGAGAGGCGGGCTTCTTCCCCGACGTCACGCTGGATGAGGCGCTGGCTGCCGCCGACGCGGCCGGTGTCACCGTCCCCCGACGGGGGAGTCTCCTCTTCGGCGCCCGCCTCGACATAGAGGGCACCGAGCCCGCACTCGACGCCCTGGCCACCGATTCGGCCGTCTTCTCCGTCAGCGAGGCACCGCAACCGGCCGAACCCGAGGATCTGACGCAACAGCAGATCTCCAACGTCGATGACGTGCAGGCCGCCGGCCGCACCGGCAACGGCGTCAACGTGGCGCTGTGGGAGGCCGGGGCGAACGCCAACGTGGCCGTCCACGGGGATCTGGACCCGAGGGTGGTCCGCAACAGCGTCACCGGTGACAGCGATCACGCCTCCAGCGTGGCCGGGATCATGATCGGGAACGGTTCCGGTAACGCCTCGGCCGAGGGCATGGCGCCGACCTCGCCCACCATCCAGGCCTACGACCTGCTGGGGGACGAGTTCACCCAGATGGCCAACGCGGCCAACAACCAGGGGGTGGTTGCCTCCAACCACTCCTACGGGGCCGGCGACTTCGGCAACTACAACACCAGCACCCGTTCGATGGATGTCGTCGCGTCCAACACCAATCTGATCATCGTCAAGTCGGCCGGCAACAGCGGGCCCGGCTACGACACCATCACCAGCCCGGGCACAGCGAAGAACATCTTCGCGGTGGGCAGCGTCGACGACGGCGGGACCATCAACGGCTTCTCGTCGCGGGGTCCTGCCGACGATGGGCGCATCAAGCCCGATGTCGTCGCCAACGGCGATTCGGTGTTGGCCCCCTGTGCCTCGGCGCAGTACTGCGGGCCGGCCAACCACTCGGGAACCTCGTTCGCCGCGCCGGTCGTGACAGGCACGATGGCACTGCTCGAACAGGAGTATCGGGCCCTCAACGCTGCCGACCTTCCGTCCGACACCGCCAGGGCCGTGGTGGTGAACACCGCCACCGATCTCGGACAACCCGGTGCCGACTACATCTACGGCCATGGGCTCCTCGATGCCCAGGCGGCTCTCGGCCAACTCGACGACACGCACACGTTCAACGGGGCGGTCTCCACCGGACAGGTCGTCAACCGCACCATCACCGTGGCGCCGGCAACCCCGGCATTGAGCGTGACGCTGAACTGGATCGACCAGCCCGGTGTAGCCAACAGCGCAGCCGATGACATCGTGAACAACCTCGATCTGGAGCTGGTCCAGCCCAACGGCACGAGCATCCACTATCCGTGGACCGGCCCCGGCACCGGCAATCCGGCCGGCAACGCAACCAACGCCGGTCCCAACCCGATCGACACCGTCGAGCGGGTCCAGGTCGATGCACCCACCCCGGGTCAATGGACGGTTCGGGTCACCGGTACGAATGTGACCATGCCGGCAGCCGGTGCGCAGCCCTTTGCCGTGGTGACCAGCGCACCATGGTCGGTCGGTGGTTGTGTGGACAATGATGATTTTGGTTGTGCGGCGGTGTTGGGGGGTCCTCCGGCGTCGGTGAATGGGAGCAATGTGGGGTTCGGGGTCGAGGGTGGTGAGCCGAGTGCGAGTTGTGCGTTCAATGGTGATCCGAGTCAGGCGACGGCGTGGTGGAATTGGACGGCGCCGGCGTCGGGGAATGTGACGATCGACACCGAGGGGTCGGTGGGTCTTTTGGATACGCAGTTGGCGGTGTACACGGGCAACGCGGTGAACGCGTTGACCGAGGTGGCCTGTGATGATGATGGTGGGACGAATTTCTTGTCTTCGGTGACGTTCGCGGCGGTGAGTGGGACGACGTATCGGGTGCAGGTGGATGGGTACGACTCTGGGATCGGGGCGTTCAAGGTCAATGTGAGCGGTCCGGGTGGTGGGCCGACGTGTAATGGTTTGGCGGTGACGGTGGATCTCAATGTGGGGCAGGTGCCGACGGCGGGTGCGGATGTGATTTTGGGGACGCCGGGGGCGGATGTGATCGTGGCGTTGGGTGGTGATGACACGATTTGTGCTCAGGGTGGTGCCG
>JAOUEE010000464.1 GCA_029858875.1 Acidimicrobiia bacterium | reverse complement strand
TTCCAGATGGCGTCGGCTCGGGCGCGGCGAGCGTCGGCGTCGCCGTCGGTTGCCGAACCGAAGGCGTTGAACATGGTGGTCTGCACCACGAACGCGGCGGCCGTCCGGACATTGTCGACCTTGATCCGTCCCTCGTCCTGCAACGTCGTCATCACCTCGAGGAAGTGTTGGTACAGCGGCACCGTGGCCGTCACCACCGTGTCGCGCTCGGTGACCAGCAGCTCGAACACGAAGGCCGCCATCCCCCGAACGGTGAGATGCGGTGAGGGGGTCCCCGCCGCCGGGCTGGACTCGCTCCACTCGTAGGTGGTCACCACCATCTGGTGCAGCCGCTCGAGCGGGTCGTCGATGTCGGCGACACCGGCCTCCAGCTCGACGGCGGCGGCGCGGATGGACTCTTCGTAGACGGCGAGCAGCAGATGACGCTTGCCATCGAAGAACTGGTAGAAGCTGCGCAGCGACTGGGTCGACCGCTCGACAACCTCCTGCACCGTGAAGTCCAGGCCGCCCTTCTCGACGATGAGCTCGCTGGCCGCGTCGAGAAATCGTTGGACGCGCTGCTCGGCCCGGGCGCGGGCGCTGTCGAGGGAACGATCGACCGCTCGATCGCGCAGACGTGAGGCCTCGATGTCGGACTGGTCGGAGATGGGGGCCACGGTACCGGATCGTTCCTCGCCCGGGGTCAACCGGGCCGGGCGTGAACGGTGCCGCCGAGCATCACGAAGTCGACCGACTCGGTCACCCCGATGTCTTCCAGCGGATGGCCGGGCACGGCGATCACATCGGCCAACAGCCCCGGCTCGAGGCGGCCGCGGTCGTCGGCGTCGACCAGCTCGGCGGCCGTGATCGTGGCGGTCTGGAGGGCTCGGAGAGGGCTGGCGCCCCGGTCCACGAGCGCCAGGAGCTCCTTGGCGTTCTGGCCGTGGGGGATGGCCGGCGCGTCGGTGCCGCAGCACACCTTCAGATCCATCTCCAGCGCCCGGCTGATGGTCTGGCGGGCCCGGGGGAACACCTCGGCCGCCTTGGCCTGCAGCTCCGGGGCGGCCCGGGACACGTCCAGCCCGTCGGCCAGATAGGTGGTGGCCACGAGGAAGGTGCCCCGCGCCTTGGCCAGGGCCAGTGTCTCCTCCGTCATCAACGACCCGTGCTCGATGCAGTCGATACCCGCCTCGATGGCAGCCCGGATGCCGGCGTCGCCGTGGGCGTGGGCGGCCACTTTCAACCCGGCCCGGTGGGCCTCCTCGGCCACCGTGGCGAGCTCTTCGTCGGAGTACTGCTGCGCACCGGCGGGGCCGGTGTGCGACATCACGCCGCCCGACGCGCAGACCTTGATGACCCGCGCCCCGAACTTGATCTGGTGGCGCACCGCCCGGCGGACCTCGTCGACGCCGTCGGCCACACCCTCCTCGACGCTCAAGGGCATGATCCCGTGGGCCAGGCCGACGAACACGGTGGGCTCGAGATGGCCACCGGTGGGCGTGATGGCGTGGCCGGCGGGCACGATGCGGGGTCCCACCACGTAGCCGCGCTCGATGGCCCGGGCCAGCGAGACGTCGAGCAGGTGACCGCCGGTCGGGATGAACAGCCCGAGGTTGCGCACCGTGGTGAACCCGGCCATGAGCGTGGTGCGGGCATTGACCACGGCACGAAACGACCGATCGATCGGGGTCTCGACCACCGACGTTCGTGCTCCCCGATCGCCGGGCCCGCCCATGAAGAAGTTGAGCTCCATGTCCATGAGTCCGGGAAGCAGCGTGCGGTCGCCGAGCTCGATCACCACGGCATCGTCGACGGCCGCGTCGGAACCCACGCCGACGATCTTCTCGCCCTCGACCACGATGACGCCCGGCGACTGGACCTCACCGGTGACGACGTCGACCAGCCGTTCGGCGCGCAGCACCGTGCGGTCGGCCGGGGTGCTGGCGTCGGCCATGGTCAGAACCCCGGCTCGCCGACCAGGGGGATGGCCGCGGCACCGCTGTCGGGCACGTGGGGCTGCTTCCATGCCTCGACGGGGAACGAGACCGTCACCAGCGAGAAGGCGAGGTGGGCCAGATTGCGGTCGGCGTCGGATACGGCCCCGTCACCGAGTGGGACCTTCTCGGTGTGCTCCAGGATGGCGTCCAGGCGGGGGAAGGCGGCATCGTAGAACGACTGCATCTCGGCCATCGACGAAGCGAGCCGCTTCGCGTAGCGCTCACCCTCGGTGGGCAGGATCCAGTCCGAGAAGGGTTCGAGATCGGCGAAAGCGCCCGGGAGACCGGCGTCGCTCATGTGGCCCTCCCGTCTCCGTGGGCGATGCTGACCACGACGTCTCGATCGGCCCGGAGCGCCGCCACCTGCTCACCCACGGCATGGTGGAGGTTGCGGCAGAGGATCTCCTGGTCACACAGCGGGAACTCGCGGACCACACCGGACTGGAGCATGGTCTGGGTGGCCTCGAGCGTGTTGGCATCCTGGAGGGCGAACTCCTTGAAGGTGACGGCGGCCAACTCCTGGCGGATGCGGCCGGCAAGAGTGGTCGGCGGTGCGAAA
>JAOUEE010000117.1 GCA_029858875.1 Acidimicrobiia bacterium | reverse complement strand
GGCTTGTTGGCGTGGCGACGCGATCACCCGGAGGTCGCCACCGAGGAGATCTCCGCTCCCATCGTCATCGTGGGCCAACCGCGCACCGGCACCACCATCCTCCACGGACTGCTGGCCTGTGATCCGGGGCTGCGGGCCCCGCTCACCTGGGAGACGGCCCGACCGGTTCCCCCGCCCGAGCCCTCCACCTTCGCCGGCGACCCCCGCATCGCCGAGGTCCAAGCCGGTCTCGAGCTGTCGGAGGCCGTCATTCCCGGATTCATGGACTTCCATCCCATGGGAGCCGAGTTGCCCCAGGAATGCGTGGTGATGACGGCCAGTGACTTCCACAGCATGGTGTTCTCCACCCAGTTCCGCATTCCTGCGTACGAGCGGTGGCTCATCCACGAGGCCGACTGCGGGCCGACGTACCGATGGCACCGGAGCTTCCTCCAGCATCTCCAGTCCAGGCAACCGGCGCCGCGATGGCTGCTGAAGACGCCTGAGCATCTGTGGCACCTCCCCGAGCTGGCCGCCGAGTATCCCGACGCGGTGATCGTGCAGACCCATCGGGATCCGCTGCGCACCATCTCGTCGACCAGTGCCCTGGCCGCGCACCTGCGGCGCATGGCGAGCGACGAGACCAGCGTCGCCGATGCGGCCACCCAGTACGGGGAGAACATCCTGATCGGTCTCGAACGGGGCATGGCGGCCCGAGATCAGGGGACCTTCCCCGCCGACCAGATCGTCGATGTCCGCTTCACCGACTTCATGGCCGACCCGTTCGCGGTGATACGCACCATCTACCGGTCCATGGACGCCGAACTCGACCCGGACACCGAGCAGGAGATGCGGGCGTTCCTCGAGGCGAATCCGGGCGACGGCGGCGGCGGAGGCAGTCGGTACCGGTTCGCCGACACCGGCCTCGACGCCGGTGCAGTGCGCGAGCGGTGCCAGCCCTACCTCGACCGATTCGGGGTGCCGGCCGAACCGGTCATCTGACGTGGGGAGCATCGGCGCCACCCTGGATCATCTCCACGCTGGCCGGGCCGATCTCGTCGCGCCGGTACGGCACCGCCGTGGTGGTCACATCCTCGATCGCGGTGGGCATGGCGGCGCGTGTCGGACCCGCCCACTAGGGTCATCGCACTGTCGAATCGGGAGTGCGAACAATGAGCGAGCAGGCCCAAGGCCCGGATTGGTGGCAGGCGTCCGACGGCAAGTGGTATCCACCCGAGGCCGACCCCGGGCCCACCCAACCGCAGGCGCCGGCCATGGCCGCAGGCGTGCCGGGCCCCGGTGGCCTGGGACCGCTGGGCAGCCGGCGCTCCATCGGGCTCATCATCTTGTTGTCCATCGTCACCTGTGGTGTGTGGACCATCGTGTGGTCGTATCAGAACGGTGACGAGCTCCAGCGCCACACCGGGCAGGGCATCGGAGGAGTCGGCTACCTGTTCATCACCCTGCTGCTCTCGCCGGTCACCATGTTCCTCCTGGCCGGCGAGGTCGAGCAGATGTACCGGGCCGAGGGCAACCAGAACCCGCCCATCACCACCGTCTGGGGTCTGTGGTTCCTGCTGCCGCTGATCGGCAACATCATCTGGTACGTCCAGATCCAGAATGCCATCAACGACTATTGGACGGCCCACGGCGCCACCGACGAGCTCAGCATCTGATTCGCATCGGCCTCGCCGGCCGGTGACGGTGGGCCATGATCGGTTTCGTGGCCGAGATCGATCACGGGGTGATCCACATCGACGACTGAGAGGCGGCCAGCGCGTTCTACGGGTCGGTGCTGGGAGCCCAGATCGTGGAGAACCCCGATAGACCACCAACCCGCTCGGCTCGGTGGTCCATCGGCTCGGCGGCCAGCAGATCAACGTGCACCGCCCTTGGCCGGGTCGGGCCTCGGCGTGCTGCCCGCCTCCGTGGAATCGAATCGGTGGGGTGGACCTGGCCTTCCGCACCCGACGTTCGGCCGCCGAGAACGCCGGCCTGAGGTCGTCGCACGGCATCGAGGTGATCGACGGACCGGTACCACGGTTCGGGTCCCGCAGATGGGGCATCAGCGTGTACTGCCGCGATCCCAGCGGCAACGGCATCGAGCTGATCCCGTACGAGACGCCTCCGCCCGACGGGGTGTCGCGACGGGCTCACGATCCGTGCTCGATGGACCGCCTGGCCGACGACGGCGGCATCGGCCCGACGGCTTCGGTGATGGAGGCGACGTCTTCGGGGAGGTTGGGCGGTGGGTGCCGAGCATGCTCACGTCGTCGCGGCGTGCGGTTGGTCAGTCGACCATCCGTTGGGCCGCGGTGTTGCGGTCGAGTCGGTCGCTGCCCGCCGGGAACCCCGGCAGTTGCACCTGGATGCCGTAGTTCCCTTCCGCGGCCAGGCCCAGCACGATGTGCTCGACCTCGGCCCAGTCGTGGGCTCGCAGGCCGGGGATGTCGCGGTTGTAGGGCTGGTCGAAGCAGATCACCGTGTTGCCCCGCTCACGCAGCCCGATCACGTTGTGGGGTCCGTCGTCGATGTAGGCATCGGCCTCCACCTCGGGCTTGGCCCCCAGGAAGCAGAGATCGCGGTAGGGGATGCGATGGCGATCCAGCCAGGCCACGGTGTCGGCGATGGTGGTGGCATGACCCCAGTTGACGTACAGGCGGTGGGTGATCACCCGGATCCACACCCCGGCGTCACTGAGTCGCCACAGCGATTCGCTGGCCCCGTCCAGGACGTCCATCTCGCGGAAGATGTGGCGGTTCACCACGGCTTCGCGGTGCAGTTCCTGGAAGCGGGCCTCGTCCAGTCCCCACTCCCGGAAGCTCCACGAGCGTTCCAGCGGGAGCGACTCGAGGGGCACGCCCAACTCGTCGGCGACCACCTCGCGGAATGCCGCTGTGTAGTCGCCGCACACCCCATCGAGGTCCACACCGAGCACGAAGGCCGACTCGGTCATGGTGTCAACCGGCGACCAGACCGTTGTCGGCCGACCAGATGGCTCCGTGCACGTTGGCTGCCTCGTCGCTGGCCAGGAAAGCGAAGATGTTGGCGATGTGCTCGGGATCGGCCATGTCGCGATAGCCGACATAGGGCGTCATGAGCTTGTAGTCGATGCCCTCGGGGAGGTCGAACCCCGTGGTCATGGGGGTGTTCACGCCACCGGGGGCGATGGCGTTGATGCGGACGTTCTGCTTCACGTATTCCATGGCCAGTGCCCGGGTGAAGTTGACCACCGCGCCCTTGGAGGCGCAGTAGGCCACGGTGTACGCCTGGCCCATCAGCCCTGCGTTGGAGGCGATGTTGATGATGGTGCCGCTCGATTCGATGATGGCGGGGATGGCGGCCTGGCAGAGCCAGAACATGCCATCGATGTTGACCCCCATGATCAGGTCGTATTCGGCCTCGGTGACGTCGGTGAAATGGTGCGAGCGAGCCACCCCGGCGATGTTGCCGAGGATGTCGAGCCGGCCGTGTTCGGCCACGGTGGCCGCCACGGCGTCGTGGCACTCCTGGCGATGACGCACGTCGACGAGGCGACCAGCGAAACGACCGCCGGCCTCGGCCACCAGCGAAGCGGTCTCCTCGAGTCCTTCGCCGTTGACGTCGAGCCCGACGACGGTGGCTCCCTCGCGGGCCAGGTGCAACGACGTGGCCCGGCCCATGCCGGATGCCGCTCCGGTGAGGAGGGCGATACGGCCTTCGAAACGATCGGTCACTGTGCGATGTCTCCCCGGGCGACGCGCAGGTCGCGTACCCGCTGGTTGGCCTTCTGGAACCGGCGCGCGATGAGCACCAGCGAGATGATGCTGGTGGCGAGCTGGATGAGCTGGGTCTGGGTGTGGCTGTCACGCAGATCGGCAGTGAATCCCATGGGGTGCTCCGTTCGGCCGATGGGTTGATGGTGCGGCGCTGAGGGTATCGCCGCTGGACTCACGATGCGGCGGAGGCCACCGGGCGCCCACCGGAGTCGGCCAGCACGGGCTTCTTCTTCGCCCAACCGACGGCGAACACCTCGAGACCGACCGGCTGGTCGCTGCGCAGGCAGATCTTGCCGTTGGCGCCCGGTTCGACATGGGCCACCGTGGTGGCGCCCACGCCCGAGAATCGCCACCCCTTGATGACGGTGGCCGGCTGGCCGCAGTTGGTGAGCTCGATCTCGCCGGGAACGAACGCCGCCGTCACCCGGAGATACAGCGCCAAGGTGTCGACATCGTCGGGCACCGCCGGATGACCGAACGGATCGAGCGCGACCCGCTGCCGGGCCCGGAGGGGTGCCGCGGGGGGTGCCTTGAGTAGTCGGGCCGGACGCAGCGCCCGCAGCTGGGCCTGGTTGGCGACCGAGCCGACCAGGCCGACCGACAGCTCGATGGGGCTGCGGGTCTGCACGCAGATCTGGTGGTCCACACTGGGGCGGACGATGGTCTGACTGATGCGCCCGCTGCGGGTGGTGCGCAACGGTGTGCCCCACAGCGGTCGTTGGTCGCAAGGGAAGACGGTGTACGTGGCGTTGCCGGCCACGCCGGCCGCATCGACCTCTACCACGGCCGCGCCGCGGCGTGATGGTCCAGAGCTGGGAAGATCCAGGGTCATCGTCTGGCCGGGGGCGAGCCCGACCAGTTCGTGGAGCACGGTCGGGGCGTTGCCGACCGGGCTACCCCGCGGCGCATAGGAGAGGATCTGTGCCTCGGCCTCCATGGCCTCACCGAGGCGCAGGCACACGTTGCCGGTGGCCGACAGCCGGACGAAGACCTGGTGCGCGGTGGGGGCTCCCTCGGGCACGGCGACACGAGATCCCGTGGCTGGGCTACGGCCGCATGCGTAGATATCGGCATACGACGGGCGGCGCGGGTTGGACAGCGTGACCTGGACGGTCACGCCGCGGGCATCGTTGGCCACCATCGCTGCGCTCCGGGCCGGCAGCGTGACCACCGTGCCGGCCGGCGCCCGAGCGACGGCAGCGTCGACCGAGCGCCGGATGAGTTGGGCCATGGCGGCCTGGCCCGCGGTGTTGAGATGGATGGAGTCGTAGGTGAGGCCGAGTCCTCCCGAGATGGCGGCCCAGTCGGCCAGGGACAGCTCGGGATGGCGGTCGAGGGCCCGGCGGAGGTGGGCGTTGACGGTGGGGAAGTACCAGGCATAGCGATCCACCTGCCACCACGACGACGGTGGACTGTTGGCATGGGTGGCGTGGCGCAGGGTCACCCAGATCACCTTCTCGGCGCCGGCCGCCTTGAGGTTGTGGATCACCGCATCGATGGCCCGGTCGAAACGCTCGGGATCCCAGTAGGGGTAGTTGTGGCCCACCGCCACCACGGCCACGTCGCCGACCCGCCAAGCCTCGTCGCGGATCACCTCGGCCGCCACACGGGTGAAGATGGCCGGGAAGCCGGCCATGTTGATCTGGTAGTCCGGGAAGGTCCGGCGCAGGGCGCCGTCGGCTCCGAGCACCACCGAGTCGGCCATGACGTACAGCGGGGGACGGGCCTGGGCCTGGGCCGCGGGAGGGGCGGCGACCGGAACCAGGGCCATGGCCGAGATGAGGACCGCGACCACCGTGAGGAGTCCGCGGAAACGTCGTGCGCTGGTCACCACCGCGCCGAGAGTAGTGGGCCGAGTGGAGCCCTCCGGGTATCGGGTGGCGATCGTATGGATCCCGACCGATGCCCGCCCCTACGATGCGGCCGGCATGGCAGGCGAGTCGGGTACCGGTCTGGGATCAACCAAGGACATCGCACTGGCGTTGCGCGAACGGATCAGGCGCCACCAGGCCCCGATCTTCGCGGCCGCCGTGGCCTTCTTCGCGTTCCTGGCCCTCATCCCCACCCTGACCGCGATCATCGGCGGGTACGGCCTCGTCTCGAACCCCGACGACGTGACCCGGCAGATGACCGACGCGTTGTCGGGTGCACCCGACTCGACCCGGGAGTTCCTGGTGGTCCAGATGGAGAAGATCGCGTCCGGAAGCGGCGGCACCCTGGGCCTCGGTGTGGTGCTCAGCCTCCTGCTGGCGGTCTTCAGCGCCTCGGGGGCGGTGGCCAATCTCATCAAATCGCTCAACGTGGCCTACGAGCTGGACGAGACCCGCAAGCCGTGGACCCTGCGTGGCCTCGCCCTCGTGTTGATGGTGGGTGGAGTGCTCGTGCTCTGCGTGGTGCTGTTCCTGATGGCCGCCCTGCCTCCGCTGCTCGCCGAGATCGGTATGGGCCGACCGGCGCGGTGGGCCATCAACACGGCCCGCTACCCCGTGCTCGGTCTGGTGATGGCCACGGCGCTGTCGCTGCTGTATCGCCTCGGGCCCGACCATCGAGGCAACGATCGGCCGCTGTCGCCGAGATTCCTGACCAAGGGCGGCTTGGTGGCCACCGTGTTGTTCGTGCTGCTGTCCGGGCTGTTCAGCTTCTACACCGCCAACCTGGGCAGCTACGGCGAGACGTATGGGCCGCTGGCCACCATCATCGTCCTGCTGGTGTGGTTCCAGCTCTGCGCGCTGTCGGTGATCCTCGGCGCCGAGCTCGACGCCGAGCTGGCCGAGCGGACCGCGGCGCTCGCAGCCGATCAGGTCCGGCTCGAGGGCGAACCGGTCGTCGCCGCATGAGCCCGGACCCCAGGGAAGACCTGGCCGACGCGGTGCGCGCCCTCATCCACAGTGTCCGGGCGTTCGACGGGCCCGACGAGGCCGCGGTCGCCGCCGGCGACATCGTCCGGGCCGTCGTGGCCCAGCTGGAACCCCACCGGCTGGAGGGGCCCTTCATGCAGGCCGGGTTGTTGGTCAGCGTCGATCCGGCCGTGTTCCTGACCGATGATCCCAACGCCATCTTCCCGTACAGCCCGGTGGTGGGGCGTCGGAATCCGCTGTCACCGCCGGTGGAGATGTGGTCCAACGAGGCCGGCGAGGTGATGGGTCGGGCGGTGCTGGACCCGGCCTACACCGGCCCGCCCCACTCGGTGCACGGTGGGGTGATCGCCCTGATCTTCGATGAGCTGCTGGGCAGCACCAGCGTGGTCAACCGGGTCGGAGCGCCCACCGGCACGTTGACCGTGCGCTACCGGTCGTTCACGCCCCAGGGCGAACAGCTCGACCTGCGCAGCTGGATCGACGGTCGGGAGGGTCGCAAGATCTTCATCAAGGGTGAGATGCACCACGGTGACACGCTGTGTGCCGAGGCCGACGGCATCTTCATCGAACCGAAGGCCTCGTGGGCCACCGAGTCCCCCTTCGGCGGCCGCTGACCGATCTCGCCGACAGGCGAACGGGTTGTGTGCCGGCGCGCCGGTTGTCGTGGCTCTACCCCTTCCGGGCGTCGTCGGCGCCGCGGAACGTGAGGGAGATGCGGGGCTGGGCGTGGCGTCGTTTGGGCACCGCGTGCTCATGGGTGTGCTGAGCGGCACCCCCCATCACCAGCAGGTCGCCGGAGTACATGTCGAAGCGCCGGGCGGTGCCGCCGCCCCGCGGTCGGAGGGCGAACGTGCGGGGGCCGCCCAACGACAACACGGGAATCACGGTGTGGCGCTCGATGCGACGGATGCGGTCGCCATGCCAGGCGACGCTGTCGGATCCGTCGCGATAGAAGTTCGCGAAGATCCAGTCGAAGCGGCGGCGGTACCGCCCCGACAGCTCGGCCGACAGGCGGGGCAGCAGCGGCGCGAAGGCGGTCGCACCCAGGGTGGCGGTGAGGCGCGGTTCGGCGACGATGCGGTCGTACATGACCCGCTCGCCGCACCCCCACGGCAACTCCTCGGCGCACCGGTCGAAGAGGGCATCGCCGCCATCGAGCCAACCGGGGATCCAGTCGATCCACGCTCCCTCGCCCAGGTCGATGCGCGCCTCGGTGGCGCCCGGGTTGCGGGCGGGAGCGCCACAGCCGGCCAGCGTCGACTGCCGGGGCGCCAGGGAGGTGGGGGAGGGCATCGGCTCACGCTAACCGAACAGATGTTCGATCGTCCAGCAGAAGTAGGATGATGCTCCTTACGAACAGAGCGAGGCTGGACAATGACCATCCACGTGGAGACCGCCGACCACATCACCGTCGTGACCATCGACCGTCCCGAGCGGCGCAACGCCGTGGATCAGCCCACCGCCGAGGCCCTCCGGGCCGCGTTCAGCACATTCGACCGCGATGACGATGCGCGGGTGGCCGTCCTCACCGGGGCCAACGGCACCTTCTGTTCCGGCGCGGACCTGAAGGCGATCGGAACCGGCGACGGCAACCGGGTCGACCTCCAGGGTCCGGGACCCATGGGTCCCACCCGCATGCTGCTGTCCAAGCCGGTGATCGCCGCCGTCGAGGGTCATGCCGTGGCCGGTGGACTCGAGCTCGCCCTCTGGTGCGACCTGCGGGTCGCGTCTCAGGACGCGATCTTCGGCGTGTACTGCCGTCGCTGGGGGGTGCCGCTCATCGACGGGGGCACCGTGCGCCTCCCGCGTCTGATCGGCCACAGCCATGCCCTGGACCTGATCCTCAGCGGTCGCGGCGTCTCGGGCGACGAGGCCCGGACGATGGGGCTGGCCAATCGCCTCACCGAGCCGGGCCGGGCCCTCGAGGGAGCCCTCGAGCTGGCCGCAGGGTTGGCCGACTTCCCGCAGGGGTGCCTCAGGTCGGACCGATTGTCCTCCTACCAGCAGTGGGACCTGGGGCTCTGGGACGCCATGCACCGCGAAGCCGACCTGGGGCTGGAGGTCATCGCGTCCGGCGAGACGCTCGCCGGCGCCCAGCGCTTCGCCGACGGAGCCGGCCGCCACGGCGCGTTCTCCGACTGAATCCGTCGCTCACCTGTCACTGCCCGCGACGGCGCCGGTACGATCGGGGGCGGCACGGCCCGACTCGTCGGGATCGGGCGGGCACGATGTCGTCATGGTGGTACGTGATGGGTCTCGGCCCGATCTTTGAGCGCTTGCGGTTGGATCGAGCTCGTCGACGCGTCCCGGGCCTGGTCGAGTAGGTGCTGTTCCCGACCCTCACCTTCGCGCTCTTCTTCGCCATCGTCCTGCCCATCAGCTGGGCGTTACGCCGCCGGCTGTTGGCCTGGAAGCTCTTCATGCTGGCGGCCAGCTATGTGTTCTACGCGGCCTGGGATTGGCGCTTCGTCGGGCTGATCGCCCTGGCCACGCTGGTCAACGAGGTCCTCGGCGTGGCCATCCATCGGGCACCGCGAGACGGCGCCCGGCGGGCACTGATCACCACTGCGGTGGCCGCCAATCTGGGCCTGCTGGGCGTCTTCAAGTACTTCGACTTCTTCATCGAGTCGCTCAACGATCTGTTGGGGACGTCCTTTCCCCTGGCCGACATCGTGCTGCCGGTCGGCATCTCGTTCTTCACGTTCCAGGCCATCAGCTACACGGTCGACATCTACCGGCGTGACGCCGCGCCCGTGCCCCTACTGGACTTCGCCGTCTACCTGGCCTTCTTCCCGCAGCTCGTCGCCGGGCCCATCGTGCGGGCCACCGAGTTCATGCCCCAGCTGTTGACCCGACGCCCGCCCGGTCGGGTCGAATCCGGCCGGGCCGTGTTGTTGATCGCCGGCGGCCTGTTCAAGAAGGTGGTGATCAGCAGCTTCATGGCGAGGTCCATCGTGGATGAGGTGTTCGCCAACCCCGACGCGCACAGCGGGCTGGAGATCCTCTTCGCGGTCTACGCCTTCGCGGTGCAGATCTACGCCGACTTCTCCGGCTACACCGACATCGCCATCGGCATCGCCCTGCTGCTCGGGTTCCGGTTCCCGCTGAACTTCGATCGGCCGTACACCTCGGTGTCCATCCAGGACTTCTGGCGACGCTGGCACATGACGCTGTCCCGCTGGCTGCGGGACTACCTCTACTTTCCGCTCGGCGGCAATCGCGGCGGACGGGTCGAGACCTACCGCAACCTGCTCATCGTGATGACCCTCGGAGGGTTGTGGCACGGCGCAGGCGGGGCCTTCATCCTGTGGGGGCTCTGGCACGGCCTCGGGTTGGGGGCCGAGCGCCTGCTCTCTGACCTGCGGGGCGAGGTCGATCGCCCCCTCGGGGAGGCCGACATCCGCATCCAGGAGATCGCCGCCCTGCACACCGGCAGTCGGGTGGAGCCCTGGCGCCCGGACCCCACCTCGCCGACGCCGTTCTCGCCCCTGCACGTGCGCAAGCTGTGGCTGGGTCGGGTGGTGACCTTCAACTTCGTGTGCGCCGGATGGCTGCTCTTTCGCGTCGGGATCGGTGGTGGCACGCTGGGCGATGCCCTGTCCATGTTCGGACGCATGGTGACGGCACTGTCGCTCGATGCGCCCCTCGTCACCCCACTGCTGGTGCTGGTGATCGTCGCCAGCCTGGCCGTGCAGTACATCCCCGACATCTACAGCCAGCAGGCTCACGCCGCCTTCTCCCGTCTCACACCGCTGGTGCAGTCGGTCGGTCTGGGTGTCTGGATCGGTCTGGTCGTCGCCCTCGGCCCCGAGGGCGTGTCGCCGTTCATCTACTTTCAGTTCTGACCATGTTCCATCTGC
>JAOUEE010000003.1 GCA_029858875.1 Acidimicrobiia bacterium | reverse complement strand
CATCACGACGATGCCGTCCTGCCCGTCGGCTTCGGCGTAGAAGCACTGCGGCGCGTTGACGTCGATGAGGGGACGAACAACGGCGTAGAACAGCGCCTCGGACCGCATCGACACGGGGATGCCATGGTCCTCGAACGCGGCTTTCACGTACAACGACGAAGGAACATGGTGGGGATTCGACCCGTAGTCGACCTCGAGCTCGACCTTGGTGAGCGATCCCCCCAGGACCCTCGCATGGCGAACGGCGTCGACCTGGGTACCCGGGTGGGCAATCGCCAGCGCTCGCTGCAGCCAGGCTGCGTCGAGGCCGTCGAGCGACAGGGGTAGCCGCAGCGGTGGGGTCGTCATGGTGTCATCCTCGCGCTCCGCCGACCGCCCCGCCGACTGTCGCGCGCCGCTACGGTGCCTGCGTGATCACGACGGGCCTGCACCGGCCATGACGTTCGTCGACTGGGTGCTGGCCAATGCGGTGCTGCTGATCGGGTCGATCGTGCAGGGTGCGGCCGGCTTCGGTGGCAACATGTTCGCAGCGCCGTTCCTGGTGCTCATCGACCCCGAGCTGGTGCCGGGTCCGGCTCTGGTCTCGGCCCTGGCCGTCAACGTGTTGATGGTGCAACGGGACAAGGGCGAGGGCGACTGGGGTCGGGTGGTGCCCGCCCTCGCCGGTCGCGTGCCCGGCAACATCGCCGGCGCCGCGGTCCTGGTGGTGCTCAGCGGCGACGCGCTGCGCTGGTTCTTCGCCATCTCGGTGCTCGTGGTGGTGGCCCTGTCGGCCTCGGGGCTGCACGTGCGAGTGACCCGGGCGACCCTCTTCACCGGTGGGTTCGGCGCCGGATTCACCGCCACATCGATCGCCGTCGGCGGACCACCCATCGCCCTGGTGATGCAGTCATCGGAGGGCCCGGTCGTGCGCAGCACGCTGGCCCGCTTCTTCACCATCGGCGTGGTGCTCTCGCTGCTCACCCTCGCCGCGTTCGGGCAGTTCGACCCCGACGACCTCGTTGCCGGACTGGCGCTGCTGCCGGGTACCGTCTCGGGCTTCGCCGTGTCGAGGCCCTTCGCCCGGCTCCTCGATCGCGGCCACACGCGCACCGTGATCCTGGTGTTGTCGGCCTCGGCTGCGCTGGTGGCCCTGGGCCGAGCCGCGTTCTGAGCGACGACGGCCCGAGCACCAGGTGATGCCGGTCGACCGGCCGATGACATGGCCGGCCTCGGCGGTGACCTCGCCCGGCGAGGAACCAGATGACGGTGGCCGTCGTCGAATGGACATGCGACATCCAACCCGCTTCCTGCTGACCCTGCTCGCCCTCGTGCTGTTCATCAGCGCCTGCGGCAGCGACGACAACGGCACCGCCGGAACCGACGGTGACCCGGGCTCGACGACCACCACTCCCGGTGTCGACCCGCTCGCGGCGGGGAACTGGATGTTGACCTCGGCAACCGTCGCCGACCAGCCGGCGGACCTGCTCGACTCACACCCCGTGACGCTCACGATCGACGGCACCACGGTCGGCGGTACCGCGGCGTGCAACGGCTACAGCGGCGCGCTGGCCACCGGTGACACCATCTTCGATGGCTTCGCCGTGACCGAGATGGCCTGCGAGCCACCGGCCGCCATGGACCTGGAGACCCTCTACCTCGACGCCCTCATCACGGTCAGCGCCGCCACGCTCGAGGGTGACACACTGGTGCTGACCGGCGACGGCGTGGAACTACGGTTCGAAGCCGTGCCCGACACCCCTGACCACGAGCTCACCGGCACCAACTGGCTCCTCGAGAGCCTGGTCGACGGTGACGCCGTGTCCTCCCCCCTCGACGGTGGCGAGATCGACCTGGTCCTCGAAGAGGGCGGTCGCCTCACCGGCACCGACGGCTGCAACGCCTTCAACGGCGAGTACACCCTCGAGGGTGGGACCTTGGGCGTGGGACCGCTCGCCCAGACCCGGAAGCTGTGCGAACCCGACGTGATGACCCAGGCCGACCACATCACCACCGTGCTCGGCACCGACGTGACCTTCAGCATCGACGGTGACCAGCTGACATTGACCGGCGCCGATGCCCTGGGCCTGGTCTATCGAGCCGAGATGGCCGCCGAGTAGCCCCACCCTCAGGGGGAGGCAGCTCGCCACTGCTCGAAGAACACCGGGTCCATCCGGGGATCGGGCTCCCACGGGATCACGTCACTGGTCTCGAACAGCCAGGCGAAGATCCGGTCCTTCAGCTGGCGGACGATGTCACCGTGCTCGGGCCGGGCCGCCAGATTGGTGGTCTCGCGAGAGTCGTCGACCCGGTGGTACAGCTCGGGCCCCTCGTACAGCCGCTCGATGTAGGTCCACTGCTCCGTGCGGATGGAGATGGCTCGACCGGTGAGGGTGGTGTCCTCGTGCTGGAGGTCCTGCTTGTGCCGGTAGTGGCCACCGGCGCCCGACTCGAGGAGGGGCTCTTCGCTCCGCACGAACCCACCCTCGCTGAAGGCCGCATCGCGATGGGTGGCCGTCGGATCGTCGAGCAGCGGCCGCAGACTGCGGCCCATGTGGGTGTAGGTCCGCTCCAGACCGGCGTAGTCCTCGAGCGTCGCCGTCAGGTCGACCAGCTCCACGAAGCTGTCATGGGCGAGTCCGGCCCGGGCTCGGGGATCGGCCACGATCAGCGGGTTGCGGGTGAGGCAGTCGTCGAGTCCCGACATCCACTTCTCCACCAGGCCGTAGTCACCCAGGTACTCGCCGTGATCGGTGAAGAAGAACACGACGGTGTCATCGGTGGCGCCAGCCCGTTCGACGCCGGTCAACACCTGACCGAGCTGCTCGTCCACCCTCGCCGTCATCCCGTAGTAGGTGGCGATGATCTCCCGCCAGTCGTTCTCGTCGAGCCGGTCCAGGCCGTAGCGGTGGTGGATGGCTTCGTAGAACCGGGGTTTGCCCTCGAACGTGGGCGGCACCGGTGCCGGCACGGCGGTGCGGTCGTGTCGGGAGAACCAGGGCTCGTGGACCTCGAAGGACGGGTGTGGGTAGATGAGGGGCACGAACAGGCACCAGGGTTCGGGGAGCCCCTCGGCCAACCAGTCGAGCGCAGTGGCCACCGTGGCCGCATCGAGGTCGAAGGGCTCCGAATCGAGGCACCCCTCGTAGAAGGCGGCGTGCCACTTGTCGCCGGGCTCGAACCGCGAGCCCCGGACCCAGCTGACATCGGCCATCACGGGGGCCCGGGTCCAGCCGAAGCGGTCGCTGCATGCGGCCGTCACCCCCTCGCCCATCATGTCGCCGCGCGCCCCGGCCAGCGCCACGTGGTACCCACCGGCTCGCAGCGACCGGAAGATGTTCGGCTCGTGGGGCTGGAGCAGGTGCGACAGCGTGCGGTGACCGTTCACATGCGGGTACCACCCGGTGAACATCGAGATCCGGCTCTGCGAGCACACCGTGTGCTGGGCGTAGGCGTTGGTGAACCGGGTGCCCCGGGCGGCCAGGGCGTCGATGTTGGGGGTCTGGACCACCGGATTGCCAAAGGCACCCACCGCATCGGCCCGCAACTGGTCGGGCATGAACAGCAGCAGGTTCGGCCGATCACTGGTCGTCATCCGCCCGAGTATGCCAGCTGACCGAATTTGCGTTGGTTCGTGCCAACCAGCGCGACGAAGTCACGCCAGATCGGTGAGGGTGGGCGGGTTACAGGGTCTTCGGTCGGTTCACGAAGCGTCGAGCGCTCGGTGAGTAGAACCAGCCGCCCCCCGCCCGCGACCCGCCGTCGACGGGGATGTTGTGACCGGTGACGAAGGCACTGAGATCGCTGGCCAGGAACAACGCCACCCGGGCCTGGTCCTCGGGCCAACCCAGTCGTCCGACCGGCGCCCAGGACTCCCACAGGTGTTCGGCGTCCTCGTACCCCGTGCGATAGTCGACCTGCGGTGTCTGGGTGAGGTCGGTGCCGATGCCGTTGACCCGCACCCCGTGCCGTCCCTCGCCCACGGCGAGGGATGTGGTGAAGTGCGCCACCGCCGCCTTCATGGCTGCGTACACCGGCTCGCCGGGGTAGCCCCGCATCCCCTCCACCGAGTGCACGTTCACGATCGATCCGCCGCCACCGTCGATCATCGGACCGAGGAAGGCCCGGGTGACCAACAGCACGTGGCCCAGGTTGATGTCGTACATCTGCCGCCACGACTCGGGCGACGAGTCCCGGAACCGCACCAGCGGTCGGTGGTCACCGACGTTGTTGACCAGCACGTCGACCGTTTGGTGGGCCTCGAGCACGGCGTCTCGCAACCGGTCGACGTGGTCGGCCCGGCGCACGTCCACGACATGGGTCCGACAGACACCGCCGGCGTGTTCGATCTCGGCACGCACGCCGGCCGCCCGCTCGGGCACGATCTCGGCCACCTCCACGAGCGCGCCGTGTTCGGCGAACAGGCGGGCGATGCCGCCACCGATGCCCGCACCACCACCGGTGACCACCGCCACCTTGCCGTCGAGCAGTCGGTCCCACCGCTCGATCAGTGGGACGCCCGGCAGGTCGGGATCCATCAGGCCGCCTCGTGGGCCAGGGCGAGGCCGCTCGGCGTCTCGACGGCGTCGGTCGGACCGGTCACCGACGGGTGGCCCGGTACTCGGCCACGATGGGTTCCAGCTCGGCCGGCGTGGCCCCATGCATGATGACGGCGTCGCATCCCAGGTCCACCTGGTGGCGGATGGCCTCTACGCAGTCGGCCGGACTGCCGGTGGCGCTGGCGGCCAGCCAATCGTCGGGGATCAGCTCGGCCACGTGCTCCAACTGGGCGGTCGTGGCCGAGATGTCGAAGCCCCCGGCGAAGCTCGAAACCAGGGGGTCGGCCCGGAACCGGTCGAGCACCGCCGGATCCCAGTCGTTGGTCCGCACCAGGAGATCGCCGTACCCCTGGAGGTAGGTGGCCAGTCGTCCCACGGACTTCATCAGGCGTCGGTCCTCGGGCAGGTGGTCACCGATCGTGGCCAGGCACGACCACACCCGGACATCGGCTGGGTCACGGCCGGCCCGTTCGGCCGCGACCTTCACGGTCTGCACGCACCGGGCCGTGGTCTCATCGGTGAAGTACGTGTGCAGGATGACCTCGTCCACGCATCGCCCGGCCAGGGCCAGGGTGTTGGGACCGAAGGCCACCAGGTTCATGGGGAGGTGCTCGTCGAGCCCGGGGTCGAGGCCGAGATAGGGGTACGTTCCGGCCGGTCCGTCGTGACCGAGGATCGACTCCCCGCGGAACAGCCGGCGCATGAGGCCGATGAAGTCCTCCAGTTGGGCGGTGGTGACCGAGCTCAGCCCGTAGGCCTGCTGCAGGAGGCCGATGCCTCGGCCCAGACCGAGCACGAAGCGGCCGCCGGTGAGGCTCTGCATGGTGCGGGCGTAGCCGGCGGTGACCATGGGGTGGCGGGTGTTGTGGTTGGTGGCCGCGGTGGCGATGGTGATGCGCTCGGTGACGGCACCCGCGGCCCCGCTGAGCACGGCCGCCTCCTTCTTGTTGTAGCGCTCGGAGATGAACGCGGTGCCCAACCCCATGGATTCGGCGTGTTGCACCTCGGCCACCAGCTCACGCGACGACTCCGGCTGGCCGGCCAGGGCGTAGAACCCCAGCTCGCGAAGGTCCTGCATGGCGATGATGTCCCCCGTCTCGATGGCGCTGGGATCCTAGTGGTGACCTCCGGACCTGCCGAACGGCGACGCCGCTCAGGCGGGGTGGATCACCAGCCGGGTGTGGGTCTCGGTGTCGGCCGAGCGGGCGAACGCGTCCACCGCGTCGTCGAGGAGGGCCGTTCCGGTGAGCCAGCCGCTCACATCGATGGAGCCGTCGGCGATGGCGCCGAGGGCGTGGACGAAGTCGGCCGGGATGGGCAGGCTGCCGAACTGGACGTTCAGCATCTTGGTGTGGGCCGAAGCGGTGAAGAAGACATCGTCATCGAGGTTCTGCCCGGCCACGATCACCCGGCTGAACCAGGGGGCATCGGTGAAGATCCCGTTCAGCACGCCGCTGGCGCCGACACACTCGACGATCACGCACCGAGCACCCCGCGGCGCCAGGCGGGCCCAGGCCGCGAACGCCGTCTCCTCGGCGGGATCGACCACCTCGTCGGCTCCGGATGCCGCCGCCGTGGCCCGACGCATCGGCGAGAAGTCCGCCGCCACGATCGGTCGCACCCCTTGGCGTCGAAGCGCGGCGATCACGGCGATGCCGATGGCGCCACATCCGATGACCAGCGGCACCTCACCGGGCGCGATGTCGGCCACCCGCGCGTACTGCATGCCGACCGACAGCGGCTCGACCAGGGCGGCCTGGTCGGTGGTGACCGCGTCGGGCACGGCCAGCAGGACGGACTCGGACATCAACAGGTACTCGCCGAAGCCACCGGGGTAGTCGTTGGAGTAACCGAGCACCGCCATCCCGCCCGGATGGAAGAGCGTGGGCGGTCCGACCACTCGCTGGCCGAGGGGCAGCACGCGGTCGGTCTCGGGGCCGAACTCGACGATCTCGGCGCACAACTCGTGACCCAGCACCAGGTCCTGGTCGGGGTCGAAGTGGAACGGGCCATCGTGGTTGTTGGACCAATCGGCCAGCCGACGCCCATGATGGACCATGTGGTGATCGCTGGCGCAGATGGCACAGGCGAGGGTCCTGGCCAGTACCTGGCCCGGCCCGGCCGAGGGATCCTCCGTCCGCCCGACCCGTAGCTCACCATCGTTGAGTAGTAGTGCCTTCATGATCCGGTCTCGCTCGTCCAGTCCGATCAGCGTCGCACCCGGTGCCGTATCGGCGCCAGATCACCAGGCCCGGCGGAGGAATCGCCGCCGACCGACGAGCGCGGCATGATCTCGGGATGCTCAGCCTCTTCGACGACTACCCGGTCCACCAGACCCCTGACCCGATCGCGGTCCCCGCGTCCAGCGACCGCGACGTGTACGAGCGCTACTGGTTCAACGGCTACTCGTCCGATGCCAGCACCTACCTCGGCGTGGCCACCGCCTACTACCCGCACCTGGGCATCAAGGACTGTGGCATCAGCTTCGTGATCGACGGGGTTCAACACGCCTTCCACGCCTCGGCCCGCGCCACCGACGAGCCCACCGACCTCCAGATCGGCCCGTTCCGATTGGAGATCGTGGAGCCGATGCGATCGTGTCGCCTCACGCTCGACGACAACGAGACCGGCTGGAAGGCGGACCTCCTGTTCCAGGGCCGTACGGCCAACATCGAGGAGCCTCGGCACACGTGGATGCACGGTCTGCGCCGGGTGATGGACACCACCCGCTTCACCCAGCTGGGCCATTGGACCGGTTCGCTCACCTACGGCGAGGAGACCATCCATTTCACCGGCACCGACATGCCCGGGACCAAGGATCGATCGTGGGGGCTGCGCCCTCTCGTCGGTGGGGACCCACGCGGTGCACCACCGCTGCCTCGGGAGACCGGCCTGTTCTTCCTCTGGGCGCCGTTGCACTTCGACGATCTGGGGGTGCACTACCAGCTGTTCGAGGACACCAAGGGACGCCCGCTCTACACGGTCGGGGCCTTTCTCCCGGTGTACGACTCGATCGCCGATCTCCCGGGTGTCGAGGATCCCGGGGCCACCCACATGCGCAACCTGGAGCACCGGGTGACGTTCAGCGACACCAGCCGCATGATCGAGACGGCACAGTTGGCGTTCACCTCCATCGATGACGGCACTCGCCACGAGATCGAGTTCGAGAAGCAGTTCACCTATCGGATGAAGGGCATCGGGTACTCACACCCCGAGTGGGGCCACGGTCAGTGGAAGGGCGAGGTGGCCGTGGGGGCCGAGCAGTGGTCGCTGGACTCGGTGGACGACACCTCATTCGAGAACCAGCACGTACAGCATCTGATGAAGGTGCGGATGGGCGAACGCACCGGTGTCGGCGTGTTGGAGCAGAACATCCTGGGGCCCTACCGGCCGTACGGTCTCACCGGGGCCATCCGCCCGCCCGGTTGATGACCGAGACCGAGCCGAACCTGCCCGACCTCACCGGCCGGGTGGCGCTGGTCACGGGAGCATCGCGGGGTCTGGGCCGAGCGACGGCGCTGGCCTTGGCCCGCGCCGGCGCCGATGTCGTGGTGACCTACCGCAGCCAGGCCGACGAGGCAGCACGGGTGGCCGACGAGATCAGGTCGGGTGGACGGCGCAGCTGGGTGTATCCCCTGGATCTCGAGCAGACCGACGACATCGATCACCTCTTCCGGGCCATCACCGATGACATCGGCGGCCTCGACATCTGTGTGCTCAACGCCGCCGCGACCAGCTTCCGGCCCCTGCTCGACGCCGAGCCGCGACACCTGCGCCGGACCTACGAGATCTCGTGCGTGGGCTTCCTGTCGGTCGTGCAGCGGTGTGTGCCGTTGATGCAGGAGGGTGGCGGCACGATCGTCGGGGTGTCGGGTGCCGACACCCGCACGTACATCCCGGCCCACGGCATCCTGGCCGGCGCCAAAGCGGCCATGGAGGCGATGATCCGGTATCTGGCCGTCGAGCTGGGACCCACCGGCATCACCCTCCTCGGCGTCAACCCGGGCACAATCCTGGGAGACTCGATCAAGTCCATGCTCGGGGATCTGTACGCCTACGCCGTCGAGGCCGAGGAGCGGACCCACCCACTTCAGCACGGCGCCACACCCGAGGACATCGCCGAGTCGATGGTGGCGCTGTGTGGCCCAGCCTCCCGATGGGCCCACGGCAGCATCGTCGACCTCGACGGCGGGTCGGTGTTCGCCATGACCGGTCGATGGATGCAGGAGAGCACCAACTACTTCCTCACCCGCGACGGCCTCACCGACGTGACACGGGGTCCCAGCGTCAGCGAGTGACCCGCCCGTCTGGTGCGGCTCACCATGTGCGGCGCGGTCTCGATGGCCGGTGTGGATCGCCTGCCGCGTGCGAGGCGTGGCGGGACCGGCCGTTCGAGGCCGGCGGGCCATCAGTCCGCGTCGCTCGGGGTCGCCGGTTCGCGCTCGTGTTCGGCGATGAGTCCCTCGGCCTCGCCGACCAGCCCGGCCACGTTGGGGTACCCGGCGTAGGGGGCCAGGGTGATGAGGGTCTCGCGCAGTTCGGCCGGACTGAGCTCGCCCCGGGCCAGTGCGGCTCGGGCCTGGATCTTCCACACCTCGATGTTCCCGCCCGCGGCGATGACCCCCATGATCAAAAGCCGTCGATCGCGGATGGACAGCTCTTCGCGGGTCCATACCTCGGCGAAGAGCGTCTCGATCATCACGTCGTTGAACGGAATCAGGCCCTTGGGGATGTCGGCCACGGCGCCGGCGTACACCTCTCGGATCATGGCCTGTCCCCGCTCGAAGGCGGTGGGGTCATCGGTGCTCATCAGGTCTCCAGGGAGTAGACGGACGGCATGGCCCGGCGGACACCGTCGAGGAAGCCGTTGATGGCGTCGGCGGCGCCACCCACCTCACGGGCCAGGGTCAGGTCCTTCTCGGCCAGCTCGACATGACCCCGCATGAACCCTGCCATGCCGAGCTCCTCGATCTGGTCGGGGGTCATGGAGAAGAGAGGCAGGGCCCGCTCGGTGAGGACACCCAGCTGGCCCACGTGGCGCCAGGCGTCGATCAGCGCTTCGGGGTCGGCGCCGTGGGCCTTCACCAGGTCGACACCGGTGCGGGCGGCGGCGAACTGGGCGTAGGTCATCACGTTGAATCCGATCTTGAGGGCGGCCCCCGCCCCCACCGGCCCGGCATCGATCACCTGCGACCCGTACACGTCGAGCAGGGCGACGACTTCGGGCGCCAGGTCACCCAGCCCGCCGACGAAGAGGGTCAGCTCGCCCTCCCGGGCGTTGACCACGCCACCGCCGACGCAGACGTCGAAGACCTGCCCACCCCAGGCCCGGGCCCGCTCGGCTTCGGCCACCACGGTTTTGGGATGGACGGTGGAGTGGATCAGCACCACGGTTCCGGCGCGGCCTGACCGGGCGGCCCCGTCGGGACCGTTGAGCACGGCCTCGACGTGGTGGGCCGCCGGCACGCAGACCTCGATCACGTCGCACCGTTGCGCCACCTCGGCTGCGGACCCCGCCGCCGACGCCCCCAGAGCGACCATGGCGTCCACCCGCTCGACGTCGAGATCGTGCACGACCAGCTCGCCGCCGGCCGCGAGGAAGCACTCGACCATGGCCGAACCCATGTCGCCCAGTCCGATGTACCCACAGGTGGTCATGGAGCGAAGCTAGTTGGGTCCCGGACCGGGCGACCAACGTGCCCGTCACGTGGTGAGGCTGCCACCGTTCACGTGCACGGTCTGGCCGGTGACCCATGCCGCTTCGTCCGAGGCCAGGTACACGCACATCGCCCCGACGTCGTCGGGGGTCCCCAGCCGACCGACGGGGATGCTCTTGGCCAACGGCCCGGTCACCTCGCCGCCGGCCACGTTCTCCATCAGGCCCAGTGCCACCGAGTTGGCCGTCACCCCGGTGCGGGCCACCTCGACGGCGATCGAGCGCATGAACGCCTGACCGGCACCCTTGGCCGCCGAGTAGGGGCTGACCCCGATGCCGACGCCAATGCTGCCCGCACCCGATGAGATGGTGATGAGGCGTCCCCATCCCCGCTCGAGCATCCCGTTGATGACGGCATGGGTCGTGTGCAGCACCCCGTACAGGTTGACCCGGATGGGCCCTTCCCAGTCGGCCGGCGTCATGTCCTTGAAAGGCCGCGGTCGCATCCCTTCGGCGCCGCCGTTGCCTGCGTTGTTGACCACGATGTCGATGACGCCCGTGGATGCACACGAGCGTTGGACGGCGTCCAGGTCGGTCACGTCGAAGATGACCGCCTCGGCCGAACCGCCTGCGGCCTGGATGGCGTCGACCACCCGATGCGCCCGCTCAGCGACGATGTCGTTGACGAGCACGTGGGCGCCCTGCCCGCCAAGGGTGCGAGCGATGCCCTCGCCGACGGACTGGCCGCCGCCGGTGACGAGCGCCGTCCTTGTCGCCAGATCGAACATCGAGGCCCCCCTTGTCGGGCGGGCCGACTCTACCCGGAGCCACCATCGCGGTCCCGCAAGCGGCAACCGGCTCCGATGGCACCGGTTGGGTCAGGAGGCCAGCGCCAGCCGTCGGGCGCTGGACATGGCCTGGATCGCGGCGGCGAATCGGGGTGAGGCACCGAGCAGCGCCCGGAACTCGCGAGGATTGGCCACCAACACCTTCATGTCGGTGAGGGCTCGCACCGTTGCGTTGCGCCGCTCGCCTTCGAGCAGCGCGATCTCTCCGCAGAAGTCGCCGGCGCCGAGCTGGCCCACTTCGTCGCCGTCACGCAGCACCACGGCTCGCCCGGCGGTGATCACGAAGAACTCGCGACCGAAGTGGCCGGCTTCGATGAGGGTCCGGCCGGCCGAGACATGCAGTGGGGTGAACAGCTTCTCGATCTGCTCGCGGGCGTTGGAATCCCCGTCACCCACCAGCTCGGGAGGCAGTACAGAGTCATCGAAGGATTGGGTTTTCCCGAACATGAAGGGCTCCTCGGGGGAAGGGAATGAACCGATGAGGGGTATCGGCCCGACGGCACGACGACCTTGAGCGGTTTCGTGCACACTCTTCGGTTCGTGCTGTGTTCAACGATGGATGCATCCGGATCATTCCGCCCGGCGAACCAGCAGATGCCCCAGGAGGTCGCCCATGGCTCGCTACACCACTCGCATCCGATCACCCCACCCCCCGGAGACCGCGTTCGCCTACCTGGCGGATCTGCGGAACTTCGCCGATTGGGACCCGGGCGTTCGCGCCGTGAGCCAGGTCGCCGGCGAGGGCGGCGGTCCCGGCGGCGTCTTCGATGTGACGGTGGCTGGTCCAGGACGAGATCTCACCCTGCGGTACCGGACCATGGAGCATGACGCGCCGAGGCGGCTACTGGTGGTCGCTCGATCGGCTGCGCTCACGTCGACCGACCTGATCACCATCGAACCCGACGGTGAGGGATGCGCCGTCACCTACGACGCCGAGCTGACGCTCAACGGCATCCTCCGGGTGGGCGAACTGGGCCTTCGGCTGGTGTTCGGTCGCGTCGGCAATCGAGCTGCTGCTGGCCTGCGTCAGGCTCTGCAAGGATCGGCCCTCCATCGAAGCGACGTGACCTGATGGGCGTGGCCGACCTGCTCGACACCGCCATCGAGGCGCCGGTGGTCACCAGCTTCACCCGACTGGGTTACGCCGTCCGGTCCCGGTTGGACGACTGGAAGCCGCTCGACGACTACGACCTGCACGGTCGGGTGATGGTACTCACCGGCGCCACCAGCGGCCTCGGTTTGGCCGCGGCCGAGCAGCTGGCTCGCTGTGGTGCCGAGCTCGTGCTGCTGGGCCGCAACCCCGACAAGACCGAGGCGGTCCGGGACCAGATCCGGCGGGTCAGCGGCAACGACGCCATCGGCATCGTGATCGCCGACATGGGCGACTTCGCCGCGGTTCGCGCCGCCGCCGAGCAGATCCGGGCCGAGCACCCGCGCGTCGATGCCCTGCTCCACAATGCCGGCGCTCTGGCCGACACCCGTTCCGAGGCACCCGATGGCTCGGAGGCCACCGTGGCCAGTCAGGTGATCGGTCCCTTCCTGTTGACGGCGCTGCTCCTCGATCGGCTGAGCGATCAGCACCGTCCCGGGCGGGTGATCACCATGTCGTCGGGTGGCATGTACGCCACCCGTCTGCGAGTCGACCGTTTGGAGATGCCGGCCGGGGACTACAACGGCTCCGAGCAGTACGCCCGGGCCAAGCGGGCACAGGTGGCGCTCAACGAGATGTGGGCCGCCCACCCGACCGGATCAGGAGTGCGTTTCCACGCGCTGCATCCCGGCTGGGCCGACACCCCGGGTGTGGCCGAGTCGCTCCCCACCTTCCGCCGGGTGGTGGGCCCGCTGCTGCGGACGCCGGCTCAGGGCGCCGACACGATGGTGTGGTTGGCCGCGGCCGACGAGCCCGGCCGCGAAAACGGCCGCTTCTGGCTGGATCGCCGGGTGAGACCGATCCACAAACTGGGCCGCACCCGCAAGACCGACACACCGGCTCGTCGCGCCGCATTGTGGCAGTTCTGCATCGATCGGGCGGGCCTCGGCGACAATTTCGCCGCCGCCAACTGATCGACCTCAACCAGCGGTGGTGCCGCCGGCGCACCGCCGGGATCCGTCGCCCCGCTCGGTGACGGATCCCGTGGTGGTCGATCAGTTGATGCTGGGATGTTCCTTGTTGAAGATGTCGGTGGCCAGCCAGCCGTCGTAGACGGGCAGCCACACGTGCAGCAGCCAGATGCCGGAGGAATCGACGTTGTTCCCGCCGAGTGCCGCGCACTCGGCATCGGTGAGCCCGTCACCGATGATGGTGCCGTTTCGGAAGCACAGGGCCTGGTGGGCGTGCCAATGGTCGTTGTCGCCCGGGAAGCCGGCCGGTGGATGCATGCCCGAAGCGACGGCCCACACCATGCCGGTGAGCTGGCCGCTGCGACTGTTGCTGTCGTACATGAGCATCGTCGGGCGGGTCCAGTCGAACTGGCTGGGGATGCCGTAGCTGAGGTCGAGGTGGTGGGTGCCCTGTCCCGGGATCCACGGCGCCAGCTGGAACCAACCATTGTCCTCGGCGTCGCCGGCGGTCGGGAACTGCTCGGCCAGCGGAAGAGCCTGCTCGATCATGTAGTCGGTCACCAGGCAGTTGCCGGCCGTGAGGGGGCCCTTGGGCTCGGTGTACGGGAAATGATGGCCACCATGCGCGCCACCACCGTGGCCATCATTGACCTCGGTGTCGGTGGGATCGCACCACCATGGACGCTCGGGCCCGCCGGGGCCCCAGTCCAGGTAGTTGCAGGCCGTGCTGAGCAGTGCCAGCACCAGTACGACCGGCACCAGCCGAAAATGGCGACGATTGGGCGTCGTGGACTCGAGCATGGGTGATTGCCCCCTCATATCGATGCCTCGACAGTATCGACTCCAGCGGACGCGCGTCGAGTCGGAGCGGCACCCGGTGCCCTTGACCGACGACCGCACCTCGACCGGTCAAGGTCCCGTTGGAGTCCCCGTTGTTCGAGCCGTCGACAGACCGAGCGCCAGGCCGCCGACCGCACAGCTGAGCGCCACCAGTTGGGTGAGACCGGCCCCCGGGCTGAACGGCCGCACGATCACCAATGCGCACGCGAGCGAACCGACCACCAACACCGCGCCGGCAAGCCGCCGTCGATCCCCCGAGCGGACGAGAGGCCAGCACGACGACACCGTGATCGCGCCGAGGAGCACGAAGAACACCAGCGCCACCACCGAGTGGGCGACATGGGCATCGGACACGGCGCGCCCGCGGATCACCACCTCGCAGAACACGTCGATCGGCGAGCAGTCGATCGGCCACAGCGCCAGCAGCATCATGGCCGCGCCGGCAGCTGCCACCAAGGCCAAGGCCGGTCGCGGACCCGTCCCCGCCCGAACGGCGGCCCAGAACACGACCGCCACACCGAGGGCGGCCAGGACCACGTTGAAGAGCTGGGGACGCGGGGCCTCGGGCGACCCGAAGAAGCTGAGCGGATCGCGCCACGCCTCATGCGCGGGATCGGACACGTCGCTGAGCACCAAGACGGCGCCGAACAACGCGCCCGTGGCGGCGAGCGCCCCACCGGTCAATCGGTACCGAACCCCTTGCTCGGGCACCGGACCGTCACCATCGAGACCGCTGGCCGACGCTCGTCTCATCCCCCGGTCATCTCGGCCGCGTCTCCTGCTCCCGTCGGCGTCCTGCTCGAAGCTCCCCACTGTACGGTCGGCGAACGCCGCGACGCGAGGGACGCGTGCACACTGCGCCGATGATCACCGTGAGCAGAAGCATCCACGTCGCCCAATCCGACCGCGGCCGTACCTGAAGGCGTGTCTACCCGTCATCGCCGCGGCGCGGGCGGCCGAGGGGTGCCGCGACTTCCACCTCGCGCCCGATCCCCTCGAGACCGAGCGGATCAACGGGTACGAAGCCCGGGAGGGCGCTGATGATGCCGAGGCGTTCCGTGGCTCCGGGCCACCCGACGCGCTGGCTCCGATGATCTGCGCCGCGTCGGTGCACCAGTGCGAGGTGGTGGCATCGGCCGACCTCTCATCGCCGTAACAGCGGCGGCCACCGTCAGCCGAGGGTGCCGAACCGCCCCCAGTGCAGGCGCCGCAGGCGACCGACGCGACCATCCGCCCGAGGTCCTAGGTTCTGCACCGATGGAGTCGTCCACGGTGCGCAGCGGCCAGGCCGAGCTGGCCGTCGGAACGTGGGCCGGTGACCGATCGCCCATCGTGGCCCTGCACCCGGGGGTGGGTGACCGCCGGATCTGGCAGTGGTGCGCGCCGGTGTGGGCCGAGGCCGGCTTCCGGGTGGTCGCCTACGACAGACGAGGATTCGGTGCCACGCGGTACCTCACCGAACCCCACGACGACCTCGCCGATCTCCTGGCCGTCACCGAGGCGAACGCGGCTCGTCCGGCGGTGGTCGTGGGCAACAGTCGCGGCGGCGGCCTGGCCCTCGATCTGGCCCTGCGCCACCCCGCCCACGTCGCCGGGCTGGTCTTGATCGCGCCCTCGCCGTCGGGGTTTCCCGACGACGATTGGGCCACCATTCCCGCCGAGGCCGACCAGGACGAGCTCCTGGAGCAGGCGGAGGCGTCGGGGGATCTCGATCTGGTGAACCACCTCGAGGTCCGCTACTGGCTGGACGGCGTCGAGCAGCCCGAGGGGCGGGTCGCCGGATCGCCACGCGACCTGCTGATCGAGATGAACGGGCTGGCCCTGAGGGCCATGCCCGTCGGTGACGCGGCCGATCACCCTTCGGTGTGGCCGCGTCTGGCGCAGATCGCGATTCCCACGTTGGTGGTGGTGGGAGCACACGACCTGCCGGGCATCGCCGATCTGTGCGGCCAGCTGGTGGAGACCCTGCCCGACGCCCGGCTCAGCACCATCGCCCACTCGGCCCACTGCCCCTCGCTCGACCAGCCCGACGAGCTCAACCGACTGGTGCTGGACTTCGTCCGGTCGGTCGTGCCGTAGGCGCGGCCAAACCCGCTCGGGCAGGGAGCGAGGCCACCGGGGGGGCCGATCGATCAGACACCGCGACACCCGATCGGGAGATGATCGTCGGCGGAGGATCCGTTGATCCAGGCGTCGAGCACAGGCCGACTCGTCGGAATCCGACGAGACGCGGACGTGGAACTCGGTCACCCGCGCCATGAGCAGCTCGGCTGCGGGCGCGTCGTATGACGAAAGCGAGCCGTCAGCGAAGTAGTGCTGATCACCGGGGGTCTCGGGCGATGTCGCCCGCCTCCGGATCCCTGGTCCGGCGGCCGGCTGATGCGCCCACCGGACGAGGCCGGCCGAATCGAGCATGGCCATCGCCAGGCCCCAGGGCCGCGGACGATCGTTGCCCTGTACCCGTCCGGTCGAGCCGACGAAACGCTCTTCGAACCAGCCGTCTGGCGAGGCGACACGTGATGCTGCTCACCGCGCGAGTACCCCGTACGGGATTCGAACCCGTGTTACCGGCGTGAAAGGCCGGCGTCCTGGGCCGCTGGACGAACGGGGCGGCCCGACAAGCGTAGCGACCCCGATCGGCGCCTCGCACCGGAGAAAGGCACTACGGTCAGCGACGATGTGGCGCTCGCTCGCGGCTGCGGCCATCGGCTACCTGGCCGGCACCTTTCCCTCGGCCGAGCTCGCCGTGGGCGCAGCCACCCACGGTGAGCTCGATGTCCACGAGGCCGGCACCGGCAACCCGGGAGCGCTCAACACCTCCCTCGCCATCGGTAAGACCTGGGGCGCGGCCGTGCTGGTGGCCGATGTCGGCAAGGGGGTGCTCGCCGCCCGGATCGGTCACGCGGTGGCCGGTGACGATGGTGCCCACGCCGCCGCGGCCGCCGCGGTGATCGGCCACTGCTACCCGGTGTGGTACGGCTTCAGGGGCGGGAAAGGAGTGGCCACCAGTGTGGGACAGGTGCTGGGCACCTTCCCCGCCTACGTCCCCATCGACATCGCCGTGGCCGGCACGGTCGCCGCCGTTCCCTCCTGGACCCGCCGCACCTTCGCGGCCACGGTCGCCGCATCGGTGGCGTGGGTGGGGTCGTCGCTGCTGTGGTGGCGCAAGGGCTGGCCCAACCTGTGGGGCCCGCCGCCATCGGCCGCACTCCCGATCGCCGCCGCCGTCAGCAGTACGGCGATCCTCATCCGGTTCCTCCAGGAAGGCGTCGAGGAAGTCTCCGCCGGGTGAGCGGGTTCCCTCCTTCATGATCGGACTGTTGACGGACTCCAGCTCCCAGATTCCCCCCGCGCTGCGGGATCGCTACGACGTCGAGGTGGTGCCGGTCACCGTCTCGATCGGCGCTCGCGACTACCGCGAGGGGGTGGACCTGACCGCCGACCAGTTCTACGAGCACCTGACCGATCCCCCGCCACTGATCAAGACCGCCCAGCCGTCGCCTGGCGAGTTCGTCGCCGCGTACCGCCGCATGGTGGACCGCGGCGCCCGACAGATCATCGCCGTGCTCGTGGGATCGGACTTCTCGGGCTGCGTCAACAGCGCCGAGGTGGCGGCCGAGCACAGCGACGTGCCCGTGCACATCATCGACAGCGGCACCGCGTCCTTCGGCATCACCGCCTGTCTGTGGGAACTGGCCGTCGCCATGGAGCAGGGCTGCGCGCCCGACGCGGCCATGGCCTGGGCCCGATCCCTCACCCCCCGCATCGGCACATCGGTGCTGCTACAGGGACTGGAGTTCGTCTCGGCCGGCGGCCGCATAGCGGCAGACCGACTGACCGACGAGCCCGCCGCGGTGTACGCCGGGGTGGGATCGGACATCCACGAGGTGGGTTCTGGCACCACGGTCGACGAGCTGAACGAGCTGTTGCTGGCGCCCTTCCTCCAGATCGAGGGGCCCATCCGCGCCGCGGTGTGCCTGGCCGATCCGGCAACCGCCGTGTTCTGCCGATACCTCGAGAGGGCGCTCGCCGACCTGGACCACGTGCTGGACGTGACCCGATACCGGGTGGGGCCGAGCATCGCCGCCCACACCGGACCGGGCACCGCCGGGGGCTTCTACTGGCCGGCCGGCTCGCCCTGACCGGTCATTCCCGACCGAGCTCGGCCTCGCCGGCCGCACGGTGGTCCAGGTCCTGGTCATCGACCAGGTCGACCACCACCCGCCGGAGCGAACCGGTGAAGGCGAACGGCGCAGGGTAGTCACCCACCGGACTGCCGCGGTCGAGGACCGCGTCGAGAGCAGACCACGAGATGGTCACGAAGAAGCGGTTGCGGGTGGGCGCCATCGACCCGGCCGAACGGCCGTCGACCAGCAGCTCGCCCAGCCCGGTGCCGTCGTAGCGGCGGGTCACGCGGAAGCCCGGTCGTCGCCGCCCCGGCGCGCGTCTTTCGTCCCGTCACGGGGTCTGGGACCATGGGCAGCCATGTCCGCCACCGACGTGCGCCGCCCGAACATCTTGTTGATCATGGCCGACCAGCTCCGGCGCGACGCCCTCGGTGTCTACGGCTCGTGGGCCGACACACCCCACATCGACGAGCTGGCCCGATCGTCCACGATCTTCGACCGAGCGGTGACGGTGTCGCCGGCCTGTCAGCCGGCGCGGCTGTCGTTGGCGATGGGTCAGTACCCCCACAACTTCGGACTGTGGTCCAACGGGCCCGGGTTCGTGCCCGCCGGGGCGCCCACCTGGATGAGTGCGATACGCGATGCGGGCTACGACACCAGCACGTTCGGCAAGCTGCATCTCGGCCGTCTGGGCAAAGATCTGCGCAAGAACGAAGACCACGCCGTCAGCATCGGCTTCGACACGGTGAACGAGGCGCTCGATGCGCGAGGGTGCTTCGCCAAGATGAGCCACATGACCCAGGCCTGGGCCGACGCCGGCCTCCTCGAGGCCTTTCGCGACGACCACGCCGATCGACTGGCCAATGCCCCATTGGAGGCGCGGCCGTCGATGCTGCCGCTCGATCTGTACTACGACGTCTACGTTCCGTCCCGAGCCATCGACCACATCGCCGCCCTGCCCGCGGATCGGCCGTGGTTCTGCAACCTCAGCTTCCCGGGGCCCCACGAGCCTTGGGACGCTCCCGAGCCGTACGCCTCGATGTACGCACCGGAGGATGCGCCGACCCCGGTGCCGGTCGCCACCGATGCCGAGCCGGCGGCGCCGAGCTACCTCGACAAGATGCTGCGGGGAGTGGCCCATCGCGATCGCGCCGTCATCGCCGGCCTGCAGGCCAACTACGCCGGGTCGGTCAGGCTCATCGATGACCAGGTCGGGCGGGTCCTCGAGCTGATCCGCGAGCGGGGCGAATGGGAGCACACCGTCATCGCCATCACCTCCGACCACGGGGAGATGAACGGTGACCACGGCCGTGTCTACAAGGGCAACTTCTACCAGAGCGCGGTGAGCGTCCCCCTCATCATCCGGATCCCCGGTGTCACCCGAGGCGAACGTTCGGCCGCACTGGTCGAGCTGCACGACGTGGGACCGACCCTGGCCGAGCTGGCCGCGGCCCCACTCGTGGTCGAGCAGTTCGCGCAGAGCCTCGTGCCGTCGTGTCACGACCCGACCGCACCGGCCCGAGCGGTCCACATCAGCGAGTACAAGCGGGACTACATGGTGTCCGACGGACGGTATCGGTTGGTGGTCAACCGCGACGCCGACTCGGTGGTCCTCCATGACCTCCAGCAGGACCCTGGCGAACAGCACAACGTGCTCACCGGCCACCGCGACGTCGAGCTCGAGCTTCGCGAGGGCTTGTTCCGGGCCATCACCCGAGCCCAGCTGACCGCCAAGCGGCCGGGAAACGTCCGGGCCTTCCGTCTCCAGAAGGCCGAGGCCCAGGCCCGGCTGGCTCCCGATCAGCCAAGCGGCGTCCCGGAGTGAGCCCGCGGTCCGCTACCGGGCGGCCGCGGCCCGCACCCAGTCCAGCGTCGGTTCCACCAGCTCGGCACCGGGTCCGCTGAGCGAGTCGGTGCCGTAGCCGTCGAACCCGTGATCGGGCCTGCCGTTGATGATCCACAGGGTCTGCTCCTGGCCGGCCACCCGCAAGGCTGCGGCGAAGCCCACCGACTCGCCGGCCGGGACCAGGAAGTCGACGTCGCCGTGGACCAGCAGGGCTGGTCCCGAGGCCGATGCGGCGAGGTTCTCGGGGATGGCCGTGGCCGGGATCTCCTGGCCGCCCCAGTACTCGTCGGGCTCGTACACGAACCCGCTGTAGTAGCCGTAGTACAGGACCACGGCGTCGGGGGCATCGGACACATCGTCCCAGCGGTCGGGGCCGAAGAAGTCGGGATGGTCAGGGGTGGTGAGGGCGATGCCCGCCAGGCGAGCGCCGGCCGACCAGCCGTGCAGCTGGACCGACTCGATGCCCAGGTCGGCGCCCCGGCGACGGAGATACTGCACCGCCGCCTTGGTGTGGCGTTCGGGCATGGGCCAGACGCCCGCGTCCACGTCACGCTCCACCAGTTCGTAGTCGATGGCCAGCGTGTGGATGCCGGCCGCCCGGTAGACCGCCGCCCACTGATCGGCGTCGGCGTACTCGCCGCTGGTGCCCCCACCGCCGTGCACCAGGATCATGCCGATCCCGATCGGGTCCTCGGGCGCGCACAGCTCGCCCACCTGGGGCGACGTGGCTGTCGGCGGGGTGTACGTCACGACGGCGCAGGTGCCCGGTGCCACCTCGACGCCCGGGACCACGGTGCTGGTCACCGACTGGACCTCCGGTACGGCACGGTCGACGGCGGGTCCCGATGCCACCACCTCCGGCACCGCCCGCGGTTGCGCCGCGGGCGGTCTCGTCAACACCAGAGAAGTAAGGATCGCCCCGCACACTCCCAGCCAGCAGAGCGCCCAGCGAAAGGCCGGTACACGCACCAATCCTTCGTCGGCCGATCACCCCCCTCTCTGAGGGTTCCCACCCGTATCGGGTTCCGGACCCCGCTACAGGTCGGTGAGGGAATCGATGACGGGGGCCGGGTCCGCGGCTGGGGCGTCGGGGTCGTCGACCGCGCCGCGGTAGCGCACCACGCGGGCACCGACCGTTCGGCCGCCGAGGACATCGGTGCGGTGCAGATCACCGACATGGAGAGCCTCGGCTCCGGTCACGCCCAGGCCGACGAAGGCATCTTCGAAGATACCGGCCGCCGGCTTGTACACGCCGACCTCATCGCTGAACGAGAGGTGAGTGAAGAACGGCGACAGACCCAGCCGGTCGAGATGTCCACGAAGCACGATTCCCGGCATGAGCCCGGTGTCGCACACGATGCCCAGGCACAGTCCCCGCCCCCGCAGCTCGGCCAACACCGACGGCAGCGCCGGCTCGGTCAGCGACACGGACGCGGCCGCACCGCCGGCCAACCAGCACTCCCGCAGCGCGGCCGACAGCGCATCGTCGGCTTCGACGCCCAGCACGGCCAACAGGTCGGCGACCGCATCGTCGAGGACGTACTGCCGATTGCGGCGCCAGTGGTGGTCGAAGCGATCACGCGTGTAGCCGAGCGCCGCCTCCACCGCCTCGAGTCCGAGGTCTCGGCCGTGCTCGGCAAGCACGGCGGCCAACCCGTCGCGGCGCTGATGCCCGACCGTCTCGTCCAGTCGAACCAGGGTGTTCCAGAAGTCGAAGGTGATCGCCCGCAGCTCCGGCGCGCCCGGCGCGGTCTCAGCGGTCGCGGCACACCCCGTCATCGAGCGCGGCGGCGGCCACGGCCTCGGCCACCCGGTAGGGCACCGACTTGTCGAAGACCGACGGCACGATGAAGTCCGGGGCCAGCAGATCGTCGGTGACCGAGTCGGCGATGGCGCCGGCGGCAGCCAGCTTCATGTTCTCGGTGATGTCGCGGGCGCCCACATCGAGCGCACCCCGGAAGATCCCCGGAAAGGCCAGCACGTTGTTGATCTGGTTCGGATAGTCACTGCGCCCCGTGGCCATCACCGAGGCGATGCCATCGGCCTGCTCCGGGCGGATCTCGGGATCGGGGTTGGCCATGGCGAAGACCACCGGATCGGAGGACATGGTGCGCAGATCGGCCGAGGTGAGCAGACCCGGTCCACTCACCCCGATGAACACGTCGGCGCCGACCACTACCTCGGCCAGCGTGCCGGCCTTGCGGTCGGGGTTGGTGTTCTCGGCGAACCATTGCTTGGCGTAGTTGAGGCCATCGCGCCCGTCGTGCACCGCGCCGGCGCGGTCGACACCCACGATCTCACCCACCCCGGCGTTGATCAGGATCTTGCCGATGGCCACTCCGGCGGCGCCCATGCCGGCGATCACCACCGACAGGTCGCCCATCGCCCGGTCGGTGAGACGCAGAGCGTTGCGCAACGCGGCCAGCGTGACCACTGCCGTGCCGTGCTGGTCATCGTGGAACACCGGGATGTCGAGCGCAGCCTTGAGCGCGTCCTCGATGGCGAAGCAGTCGGGAGCGGCGATGTCCTCGAGGTTGATGCCACCGAACGTGGGCGCGATGGCCACCACCGCGTCGATGACATCCTGGGCCGTCTCCACGTCGAGGCAGATCGGGAAACCGTCGACCCCGCCGAACTCCTTGAACAACAACGCCTTGCCCTCCATGACGGGCATCGCCGCCACCGGACCGATGTCACCCAGACCCAGCACGGCCGTGCCGTTGCTGACGATGGCCACGGTGTTCTTCTTGATGGTGTGGGTGTGAGCCATCGCCGCGTCTTCGTGGATCGCCATGCACACCCGGGCGACCCCCGGTGTGTAGGCCATGGACAGATCGTCCTTGTCGCCCACGGGGCACAGCGGCAGCACCTCGATCTTGCCACCCTCGTGCATCTCGAAGGTGCGGTCGTACCAGCCGTGGAGGGTGACGCCCTCGACATCGGCCACCACCTTGGCCAGCCGTTGCGCGTGCTGCTCGTCGCGGGCGTTGACGTAGATCTCCTCCACGATGGAGGGGCCCTTGGCCTCGAACCCGCCGATGTGGGCGATGTTGCCGCCGGCCTCACCGATGGACGACGCCAGCCGGCCCAGGACGCCGGGTACGTTGTGCAACTCGACCTGCAGAGCAATGGAATAGGCGGCCGTGGGCGTGGTGGTCATGGGCACGAACGCTACGGTCCCGGACGCGCTTCGACCCAATCAGGGCCTTCTCGTATCGTCTGAGCCGGCCGGCGATGACCGGCGGCCGTCATCCCTCGTAGGGGAAGCCCAGGTCGGGGGCGGTGACGAGCGGCGCGAAAGCCAACCCGTCGGCCCGGGCCAGCTCCTCGCACGTGCCGCCCCGGTCGACGACGGGCATGATCATCACCGGCTCGGCACCCAGCGCCCGCACCACGGACACGGCCTCCATGGGCGAGGTCCCACGGGTGACGGCGTCCTCGGTGATGACGACCCGATCACCGGGCTCGAGCGCTCCGGCCAGGCGACCGGCCACGCCGTGGTCCTTGGCTTCCTTGCGAATGCTGAAGGACCGCAGGAATCGACCCCGGGTGGCGGCGATGGCGGCCACGCCGAAGGCCACCGGGTCGGCGCCGGCGGTGAGGCCCCCGATGGCGTCGACGTCGTCGGGGATCACGGCCAGCGCCGCGTCGGCCACCAGCAGGATCCCTTCGGCCCGACACACCGTCTGCTTGGCGTCGATGAACCAGTTGCTCTTCCTGCCCGACTTCAGGGTGAAGTCCCCCGTGCGCACCGAGTGCTCGAGCAGATGGGCGACCAGTGCGTCGTGCGTCACGGCGTGTCCCGACATCGTCGATCACTCACCCGTGAAGCGGACCGCGCCGTGGCCCGCGGTGACCTCGCCGATGACGTGGGCCCGGTGCCCCGCGTCACCCAGCACCGAGACCGCCGACGTCAGCTGCGTCGACGGCACGGCGAGGACCATGCCCACTCCACAGTTGAACGTCCGCCGCATCTCGGTTGCGCTGACATCGCCCAGCCGCGCCAACTCGTCGAACACCCGGGGCGGTTCCCAGCTGGTGGGATCGATGACGGCATCGACCTGCGGGCCGAGCATCCGGACCACGTTCCCCGGTAGTCCGCCGCCGGTGATGTGGGCCACACCGTGCACGTCGACCTCTCGGCACACCGCCAGTACCGCCGGGGCGTAGATGACCGAGGGATCGAGCAGGGTCTCGCCAACCGTCTGTTCGGCACCGTCCCAGGCGGGGTCGTCGAGGCTGCGGGCGGCCACGTCGAAGTAGAGCCGGCGGGCCAGCGAATAGCCGTTGCTGCGGAGGTTGGGCGATGGCAGCGCCACCAGCACATCACCCTCGGTGACGGCCTCGCCGGTGATCACGGCCGACCGGTCGACGGCGCCCACGGCGAACCCCACCAGGTCGAACTCCCCGGGAACCATGGCGCCGGGGTGCTCGGCCATCTCACCGCCGACGAGTGCGCAGCCGGCTCGGCGGCAGCCCTCGGCCACGCCACCGACCAACGCCTGCACCATGTCGGGATCCAGGGTGCCGACCGACACGTAGTCAAGGAAGAACAACGGCTCGGCGCCCTGGCAGACCAGATCGTCGACGCACATGGCCACCAGGTCGATGCCGATGGTGTCGAAGCGCCCGGCCGCCGAGGCCACCATGGCCTTCGTGCCCACGCCATCGGTGGACGACACCAACATCGAGTCGCCATGCCCGGCGGCGGCCAGATCGAACAGGCCGCCGAAGCCCCCGATGCCACCCACCACTCCCGGCCGGTTCGTCGATCGCACCGCCGCGCCGATGCGTTCGACGGCCTGCTCACCGGCCTCGATACTGACCCCGGCGGCCGCATAGGTCTCGCCCATCGGACTAGGCCCGGCGAGCCTGATCGGCCGGCAACTCGGCTTCGGTCCCCAGCATCAACTGCCTGGACGCGCGCGGCGCGCCCTCGGGTCCATCGAGCTCGAGTACGTGCTTGCCCAACGACACCGGTATCTCCACCGGGTAGTGGCCGGTGAGACAGGCGTCGCAGAACCCGGCGTTCACCGCACCGGTGGCCAACTGCAAACGGTCGAGGGTGAGGTAGGCCAGGCTGTCGACATCGAGGTACTGCCGGATCTCGTCAACCGTCAGGTTGGCTGCCAACAGCTCACCGCGGGTCCCGGTGTCCATCCCGTAGAAGCAGGGCCAGCGGTAGGGCGGCGACGAGATCCGCATGTGCACCTCCGCCGCACCGGCCTGGCGCAGCATCTGCACCATGGCCCGGGTGGTGGTACCTCGGACGATGGAATCATCCACCACCACCAACCGCTTACCGGCGATGTTGTCGCGCACGGGATTGAGCTTCATGCGCACACCCAGCGCCCGCAGTTCCTGGGTGGGAGCGATGAACGTGCGGCCGATGTAGCGGTTCTTGACCAGCCCCTGCCCATAGGGCACGCCGGACTGGCGGGCGAATCCTTCGGCCGCGGGCAACCCGGATTCGGGTACCCCCATGACCAGATCGGCGTCCACGGGCGCCTGTTGGGCCAGCTCTTCTCCCATCCGCACCCGGGCCTGATGGACGGACTGACCGTAGAGCTGGCTGTCGGGGCGAGCGAAGTACACGAACTCGAAGAGGCAGAGCTTGGGGTCGACCGCCTCGGAGGGGAACGGGCGGACGCTGTGCGCACCCTCCTCGTCGATGACCACCATCTCGCCCGGCTCGAGCTCGCGCACGAAGTGGGCGCCGACCACATCGAGAGCCGGGGTCTCCGAGGCCAGCACCCACCCGGCATCGAGCCGCCCCAGGCACAGCGGACGGAAGCCGTTGGGGTCCCGGACACCGATCACCCGATGCTGATCGAGGAGCACGAACGAGAACGCACCGTGCAGGCGGGGGAGCACCGACTGGAGGGCGGTGCTGAGCACGCCGTGGCGATGCTCGCCGTCCTCGCCCAGTCGCATCATCTCGGCGGCAACGAGCTCGGCCACCAGATCGCTGTCACTGGCCACGGTGCCCGGGAGCATGCCCGCTTCGGCCGCCAACTCTTCGGTGTTGACCAGATTTCCGTTGTGGCCCAGGGCGAACTCGGCCTCGCCCACACCCCGGTACACCGGCTGGGCGTTGCGCCACGTGCTCGATCCCGTGGTGCTGTACCGGGTCTGGCCGATGGCCGAGTCACCGGGCAACGACGCCAACGTGCGGTCGTCGAAGGCGTTCGACACCAGGCCCATGTCCTTCACGACGGTGACCGTCTCACCGTCGCTGACACCGATCCCCGCGCTCTCCTGGCCCCGATGCTGCAGGGCGTAGAGGCCGAGATAGGTCAGATGGGCGACCGGCTGGCCCGGGGCATGGACACCGAAGACGCCGCACGCCTCCTTGGGGGAGTCAGCGTCGGGGTCGGCCATCGCAGTCGGGTCTTCGAACCCGGACGCCTGAGTACTCACGGAGCGCCATCCTGACACAGTGGGCCGCCTCGGTGGGAAACCCGGGGCCCATCCTCGACCCCTCACCGGGCCGGGCCACTCAGGCCTGGGTGTTCCCGTGTCCCAGGGCGTCGGGAAGTCGGCCGCGGCTGCGCTCGGTGAGCTGGCCGACCGACAGGTCGAACAGGCCCTTCACGCTCAGACGGTCGCCGCTGGCCAGACCGATGCGGGCCACCTCGACGGCCGCGTCGCCCAGCCGGTCTTCCACGGTCGCCAGCCGATCGGGGTGCACGGCCAGCACCACCCGCCCCATGGACTCGTGGAAGAGGTCGGCGTGATCGGCCACCCGGGCCAGGCGGGCGCCGATGCCCGAGGCCACCGCCATCTCGGCCACACAGCCACCCAGACCGCCCGAGGAGACATCGTGGGCCGCCGAGACCAGCCCGGCGGCCACGAGATCCCGCACGACGGAGGCGACCGCAGTGACCGAGACCAGGTCGAGCGGCGGCAGGGTGCCCCGTCGATGGCCCCGACCGAACGCCCACGCCGAGCCGCTGAGCTCGTGTGACGAGGCCGAACCCACAAGCAGCAGCCGGTCGCCATCGGCCCAGGTCAGCCCGGGCGGCACCGCCGCGAGGTCGTCCACCATGCCCAGCAGCCCGACCACGGGGCTGGGGTCGATGTCGGCTCCCTGTGACTCGTTGTAGAGGCTGACGTTGCCCCCGACCACCGGCACGTCGAACACGCGGCAGGCCTCGGTCATGCCGTCGATGGCCTCACTGAGCTGCCACATGACCTCGGGGTGCTCGGGATTGCCGAAGTTGAGACAGTTGACGAGGGCCAGCGGACGGGCACCGACACAGGCCAGGTTGAGCATCGCCTCGGCCACGACCGCCGCGGTGCCCTCACGGGGATCGAGTGCGCACCAGCGATGATTGCCGTCGGTCGTGAGGGCCAGACCTCGCCCGGTGTCGATCCCGCTGATGGGATGCTTCAGTCGCAGCACGCTGGCGTCACCGCCGGGCCCGACCACGGTGTTGAGGAACAGCTGGTGGTCGTACTGCGACCACACCCAGCTGGTGTCGGTGACCATCTCCAGCAGGTCGAGGCCGACATCGTCGGGTGCGGGCAGGGCGACCGAGGCCAGGTCGGCCCGGAAGTCGTCGATGCCGGCCGGCGGGGCCATCGGCCGGTCGTACAGCGGCGCGTCGTCGTGCAGCGTGGAGGCCGGCACGTCGGCCAGCACCTCACCATCGAAGCCCTGCAGGATCCGGAGCTGGCCTCCGGCGGTGACCCGCCCGACCACGGTGGCTTCCACCTCCCAGCGGGCGCACAACTCCATGACCCGATCGATCCCGGCCGGCTCGACGATGGCCAGCATGCGTTCCTGGCTCTCGCTGGTCATGACCTCGAAGGGCTCCATGCCCGCTTCGCGACGGGGAACGGCCGACACATCGAAGTCCATCCCCGTGCCGCCACGAGAAGCGGTCTCACTGGCTGCGCAGGTCAGTCCGGCACCGCCCAGATCCTGGATACCGACCACGAGGCCTTCGTCGAGCAGGGTGAGGCAGGCCTCGATGAGACGCTTCTCCTCGAAGGGGTCACCCACCTGGACCGACGGTCTCTTGGCCGCGTCATCCTCGTCGTCGGAGAACCCGACCGAGGCCAACACGCTGACGCCACCGATGCCGTCGCGACCGGTTCGATTGCCGAGCAGCACGGCGAGGTTTCCCACCCCGGTGGCCACTCCCAGCACCAACCGGTCGACCGGCAGGGTCCCCAGACACAGCACGTTGACCAGCGGATTGCCCTGATACGTGGCATCGAACACCGTCTCGCCACCAACCGTCGGAACGCCGACGGAGTTGCCGTAGCCGCTCACGCCGCTGACCACACCTTCGGCGATCCACCGGCTGCGGGCATCCTCGAGGGGACCGAATCGGAGCGGGTCCATCAAGGCGATGGGCCGGGCGCCCATGGTGAAGATGTCGCGGAGGATGCCGCCGACACCGGTGGCCGCACCCTGATACGGCTCGATGGCCGACGGGTGGTTGTGGGACTCGATCCGGATGGCGGCGGCGATGCCGTCACCGACATCCACCACACCGGCGTTCTCGCCTGGTCCGACGAGCACCCAGGGTGCCTCGGTGGGCAGGCGGCGCAGATGCAGGCGCGACGACTTGTACGAGCAGTGCTCGCTCCACATCACCGAGTACATCGACAGCTCGAGGTTGTTGGGCTGGCGGCCCAGGAGCTTCTCGATGGCCTCGGCCTCGTCGTCGGTCAACCCGAGGGCGCGATAGAGCGGTTCCGACATGGTCGGCACGGTAGTCCGGCCGCGACACGGTGTCTCACCGTGCCCTCACCAATGATCCCACGGCCAGGACAACAATGGATCGGGACCGAGATTCGCCGATTTTCGATGTGCACCCGTCGACCACGGGCGATCAACGCACCGCGTTCGAGAATGGCATGTCACCAACGACAGGACGGGCCAGGCCCGGAGATCCAGTGATCAATGGTGAGCGCGCCAGACCTCGGCTTTCCGGCAAAGGGATGCCAACCGACCGGCAAGGACATATGACACCGCCAACAGGTTCGAGCGTGGGTTTGCGGAAGGTCTTGCCGGTGGCCTTTACTACCGTGCATGGCACAGAGACGTGGTCCCAAATCATTGAGCAGCGAACACAAGGCGGCTCTGGCTGAGGGGCGGAACCAGAGCCGAGCCGTGCGTCGCTACCTCGAAGCGCTCGAAGCGCACAAGCCCAAGCGGGGCCGGCAACGGACCCCTGAAACGATCAAGAAACAGCTCGCCGCGGTCGAGGAGGACATCGACTCGGCCGATCCACTCAAGCGGGTGCAGTTGTTGCAGAAGCGTCTCGACCTCACCAAGGAGCTCGAAGCCAAGACCGTCTCCGTCGACATCTCATCGTTCGAGAAGGACTTCGTCGCCCTGGCCAAGGCTTACTCGCAGAGCAAGGGCATCAGCTATACGGCGTGGCGCGAGGCCGGCGTTCCCGCCGCTGTTCTCAAGTCGGCCGGTATCTCCCGCGCCGGCTGACACCGGAGATCAGGCGGTTACGCCCGCCGCATCGAGCAACGATCCCAGCAGCGGCAGGCCGTCTTCGCTGCCCAGCAGCCGGTGACTCGCGCGCTCGGGGTGAGGCATGAGGCCCACCACGTTGCGGGTCCCGTTGCAGATCCCGGCAATGTCGCCCACCGAGCCATTCGGGTTGTCCACGTAGCGCAGGACCACCCGCTCCTCGGCCTCCAGCTCGGCCAGGGTCTCGGCCGAACAGGTGTAGTTGCCCTCGAAGTGATTGACGGGTATCCGAAGAACATCACCGACGTTGGTGCGTGAAGTGAACACCGAGTTGTCGGACGCAACCTGCACCTCGGCCATGGCGCACAGGAACTTCAGATCACGGTTCTTCTGGAGGGCGCCGGGCAGCAGCCCGGCCTCGGTCAGTACCTGAAACCCATTGCAGATCCCCACCACCGGCCCGCCCGAGCGGGCAAAGGCCACCACCGCCTGCATCACCGGCGAAAACCGGGCGATGGCGCCGGGCCGCAGATAGTCACCATGGGCGAACCCGCCCGGCACGATCACCGCGTCCACGCCGGCCACCGTGTCATCGCCGTGCCACAGCAGCTGTCCGGTACCGCCGAGGTGGCCGATGGCCTCGAGCGCGTCGAGCTCGCAGTTGGTGCCCGGGAACTGCACGACCCCGACGGTGGTCATCAGGCGGCTTCGATGGAGACGAGCGCGTCCTCGATGACCGGGTTGGTGAGGAACCGAGCACACAGCTCGTCGACCTGCGCACGGGCCGTGGCCTCGTCGCTCGCCTCGATGCCGAAACGCACGCTCTTACCGACCCGGACGCCGCCGATGCCATCGAATCCCAGGGTGGACAGCGATCGCTCGATGGTGGACCCCTGCGGATCGGCGATCCCGGGGCGGAGCCTGACTTCGACGAGCACGGAGTACTTCACGTCGCCACTCTGCCACAGCGAAGTGGCCCGATGTCACCCCAGCGCGTCGACGATCTCGTCGCCCAGCAGGACCGGAACGACCCGGCTGCGGTCGTGCTCGGCGGCCAGGGTCACATCCCGCGCGAACCCGCCGGTGATCAGCTCCCGCCCCGAAGCCGTCTGCGGCAGACGGGCGGCCAACGAGCGCCTCGCCTCGTCGAAGGCGGCGGCCGCCGCCGCCGCCTCCGGCGAGCGGCCATCACCAGGGATGGCCGCGATGACGGCCCCGGCCCCGAGCAGATCCTCGACCGCAGGACGGATGGGTCCCGTATCGCCTCGCCACCGCTCGCCTGAGGCCACCACACCGACAGTGTCGCCCGTTCGAGCGACGAACCGCCCCACGGCGCCGGCGTTGCGAAGCGAGGCCACCACCACCCGCTCGGCGCCCGCCTCACGAGCGCCGAAGCTCAATGCCGAGCCATTGGGCGATGGCAGCACCAACCGGGATCCCGCCGGAATCGCCTCCAGGGACGACGGCGACAGTGTGAAACCATCCTCGCCACGACGCCGGGCCAGCAGCGCATCGCGCTCAGCCGCGAACGACGCCTCGGTGCCGTTGTGCCAACGGTACGGCAGCACCACGGCGCCGCGACCCACCGCGATGTCGACACTGGTGCTGAACGACAACACATCAACCACCACCACGATCTCCACCATCGAGGCCAACGCCCGCAGGCCGTTCGGGCCCCAGTCGAACCGAACTCGGAAGCCGGCCTGGCGATGCTCGGCACGCAGGCGAGCGGGACTCATCGGGTTCGGCGCCAGCCGAGGATCCCGGCCGCCACGATGACCAGAGCCGTGCCGACGGCGAGGATCCACACGATCGGCACCGACGCGGCGGATGCGGAGGGCGACGGCTCGGCGAGGGCAGGCGTCACACGCGTCCACGTCTGCCCACGGTCGATCGTGCGATACAGCTGGGTGATGGTGGAGACGAAGATCGTGCCGTCCTCGGCATAACCAGGGGAGAACTGGATCGGCCGGGTCGTCGGCTTGTCGAAGTCCGAGGCCAGGAGGTTCTGTTCGATCAGATCGGAGCCGACCGGCTGGAACCGCTCACCGCCATCGATGGAGCGCCACAGCCCCGATCCTCGCACGCTGATGAGCACCGTCTGGTCGTTGGCGTAGCCCGGTGAGACGGCGATGGCCTCCACCGCGAGGCGCTCATCGGGTGACCCGCCGATGGTGAGCGATTGCCAGCCGTCACCCGAGTCCTGGCTGCGAAGGACACCGCTCGCCGTGGCCAGGAAGATGGTGCCATCGCTGGCAAAGGCCGGGGACACGGCCAGGTGACCGGTCACGTCGGACAGCAGCGTCTCCCAGGTGCGGCCACCGTCACGGCTGCGTCGGACGCCCGGCGGCGCGGGCTCGCCCGAACCGTCGCGCCCGGCGCTGTGCGAAACGAACAGCGTTCGATCCCGAGCGAAGGTGGGCGACACGCCGATGGATCGAACCGCCCCCCCGTGGTCGGCGGTCGCACTGAACGTGTCGCCGCGGTCCTCGGACACGAGGAAGGCCCCTTCGCGGGTGCCCATGAACACCTGGGCATCGGTCGCGAACCCGGGCGAGAGGGCAACGATGTCGACCCGAGGCGACCCGGCGGGCCGATCCTCACCGGGGTCGATGCCCTCCCACGTCGTGCCCCCGTCGGTGCTGCGGAGCAACTCGTCGTCGGTGGATGTGTACAAGGTCCGGTCGGTGCCGTAGTCCGGCGACATCACCACGTTGAACAACCGGACCGGGCCGCTACCACCGCCGAGCCCGAAGTCACCCAGGTTGCCGTCAGGGCGATCCCAACGATCGCCGCCGTCGACCGACCGATGGACTCCGTCCACGTAGGTGGACACCACCACCTCAGGGGTGAGCTGGTAGTCCGGGGACACGTCGAACCCCACGATCACGTCCTGCAGCGTGGATACCTCCGTCCACCCGGCGCCGAGGTCGTCGGACCGGAAGAGCCCGTCGAAGCCGGCGACGAACAGCGTGGCTCCGTCATCGGACACCGCCAGGCGGCTGAAGTCCTCCCTCCCCTCGTACCCGGGCTCGCCGGACTGGGCGTCGACCGAGAGTCCGGTGGCCCGCACTTCCCAGCGGCCACTGCCGTCCAACGGCATCACCACTGGCCCGTCGGCCCCGGTCACCGCCCACAACGCCGGTCGGTCGGCCCCCATCGGGGCCAGCGCCATCACCGGCGAGGACCCCGGGGCGACTTCGCCGGCCGTGAAGGTGGCGCCCCCGTCCGGCGAGGACAACACCACCCCGGCTGCCGTGCCCGCCCACACCGAACCGTCGGCCCCCACGGCCAGCGCGGTGACGGCCGAGTCGGCCACGACCCGGCGCCGCCAGTTGGTCCCACCATCGTCGCTGACCGCGACCACTCCATTCTCGAGCCCGAGCAGGACCGTCCCTCGATCCGAGTCGAAGGCGGCCGCACGCACCCCGGCCGGCTGATCGACCGTCGACCACGATGCACCGCCATCGCCGCTCACATGCACGGCCGGGTCGGGGCCACCAGCCACCACGAGGCCGTCGGCGGCGATATCCAACACGTCGATGTCGACCCCGGACGGGGCCTGATCCAGGCGCTGCCAGCTGGCGCCGCCATCGACGGAGCGACTGATCCCCGTGCCCTCCGTGCCCACCAGCACGATGTCGGGATCGCTGGGAGACACCGCCAGCACCTGGTACTGGCGGTTGTGGTCCAGTCCGTTGGTCAGCCGGGCCCACGTGGCACCGCCATCGTCGGAGCGCAGCAGCAACGACCGGGAGATGGCGTACACCGTCTCATCGATCGAGAAGGTCGGCGAGAGGGCCACGTCGAAGATGTCATCGTGGGGCGTGTGGGCACCGACCGGGTGACTGCCGCCGGCCACGAGGGTCACCACGGCGACGAGGGCGATGGCCACCTGCGATCGAACGGCTGACCTCAGGTCGCGCACCGACTCGACGGTACCGAGCCGACCCGTCCGGAACCAGGCGGGCTCATGGGCGCGCTCAGCTCGTTCCCGGCCAGTCGGCGAAGCGTCGTCCCGTGATGCGCTCGTACGCCTCGACGTAGCGGGCGCTGGTGGCGGCCACCACGTCAGCGGGGAGGGCGGGTGGGGGCGGCGTCTTGTCCCAGTCCAGCCCGTCGAGGTGATCGCGCACCGGCTGCTTGTCGAACGAGGGAGGTGTGGTTCCGGGCTGCCACTGGTCGGCCGGCCAGAACCGTGACGAGTCGGGGGTGAGCATCTCATCGGCCACGACGAGCTCGTCGTCGACCAGCCCCAGCTCGAACTTCGTGTCGGCGATGATGATGCCGCGCTCCGCCGCCCACTCGGCTCCACGCGTGTACAGCTCCAGCGAGACATCCCGCGCCCGCTCGGCCAGCTCCGCACCGATCAGGTCGACGGATTCCGAGAACGAGATGTTGATGTCATGCTCACCGTCGGGGGCCTTGGTGGAGGGAGTGAACACCGGCTCGGGGAGCTGGGAGGACTCCTGCAGATCGCTCGGCATCCGGGTGCCGTGCATGGTGCCGTGGTCGCGATACTCCTTCCACGCCGATCCGGTGATGTAGCCCCGGACGATGCACTCGACCGGCAGCATCCGGGCGCGTCGCACCAACATCGACCGACCCTCGACGTCGGGCTCGCGAGCCCCGACGGGGAAGTCGGCCAGATCGGTCGAGATCAGGTGGCTGGGGGCCACGTCGGCCAGCTGCTCGAACCAGAACGCCGAGGTGGCCGTCAACACCCGGCCCTTGTGCGCGATGGGCTCGGCCATCACCACGTCGAAGGCCGAGATGCGGTCGGAGGTGACCATCAACAGACGGTCGTCGCCGGCGTCGTAGATGTCGCGCACCTTGCCCGAATAGATGTGCGGAAGCGTCACACTCATGTCCATCCTCCTGGTCGGTCGGCGGGCGGGCGCCCGCTCACAACACCGGAGCCGGATCGTAGGCAGCGGCGTCGGGGAAACGCTTCACCCAGGGCGCGATGCGCGCTGCAACCTCGGTGACCTGCTCACCGGCCCGACCAGCCAGCGACAGGGGGGCACCGATGGCGGCCTTGAGCTCCTCGGCCGACATCGCCAGCCGATCGTCGCCCGCCAGACGCGCCACCAGATCGTTCTCGACGCGACCAGAGCGGCGCATGTCGAGCGCCACGGCCACGGCGTGCTCCTTGATGGCCTCGTGCGCCACCTCGCGGCCGGCGCCCGCCTTCACGGCGGCCACCAGCACCTTGGTGGTGGCGAGGAACGGCAGGTACCGATCGAGCTCGCGCTCGATCACCGCGGGATAGGCGCCGAACTCGTCGAGCACGGTCAGCGTGGTCTCGAACAGGCCGTCGGTGGCGAAGAAGGCGTCGGGCAGCACGACTCGCCGCACCACCGAGCAGCTGACGTCACCCTCGTTCCACTGATCGCCGGTGAGACCCGCGGCCATCGTGAGATGACCGGTGAGGATGGTGTGCAGACCGTTGATGCGCTCGCTGCTGCGGGTGTTCATCTTGTGGGGCATCGCCGATGAACCGACCTGGCCTTCCTTGAACCCCTCGGTCACCAGTTCGTGGCCCACCATCAGTCGAACGGTGGTGGCCAGGTTGGCCGGCCCCGACGCCGCCTGGACCAGGGCCGATACCACATCGAGATCCAGAGAACGGGGGTACACCTGGCCCACGCTGGCGAAGGTGCGGGCAAAACCGAGGTGGTCGGCGACTCGGCCCTCCAGCGACTCGGCCCGGGCCGGGTCACCGTCGAAGAGGTCGACCATGTCCTGTTGGGTTCCCACCGGGCCTTTGATGCCACGAAGCGGATACCGCTCGATCAGGTGCTCGAGCCGCTCGGTCGCTTCGAGCAGTTCCTCGGCGACCGTGGCGAACCGTTTGCCCAGGGTGGTGACCTGCGCGGCGACGTTGTGCGAACGGCCGGCCAGGGGCTGATCCCGGAACTGGACGGCCAGCCGAGCCAGCCGCGCCAGGGTGGCCACGGCCCGATCACGGACGAGAGCCAACGAGGACCGAACCTGGACCTGCTCGACGTTCTCGGTGAGATCGCGCGAGGTCATCCCCTTGTGGATGTGCTCGTGTCCGGCCAGGGCACAGAACTCCTCGATGCGGGCCTTCACGTCGTGGCGCGTGATCTCCTCACGCCGACGGATGCTGTCGAGATCGACGTGATCGACGACGGCCTCGTAGGCCGCCATCACCCCATCGGGGACCTCGACACCCAGCTCGTGTTGGGCGGCCAGAACCGCCAACCAGAGCCGGCGTTCGAGCACGATCTTGTTCTCGGGCGACCAGATGTGGACCATCTCGGCGCTGGCGTAGCGGTCGGCGAGAACGTTGACGATCATGGTCGAACCACACACCCCGACGCCGCGGACGGTCCGACCAATTCGTGATCACGGTTTCTCAAGAGTGGGGAACCGACCGCCGATGATGAGAAGTGATGGGACTGCTGCACCGATCCGACGATTCCGAGCTCAGCGGACGCTGTGCTCAACACCGCTTCCTGCCGGCTCGGGGCGTCTGTCCCCGATGCGGCCATGAATACTGCGCCGAATGCCTGGCCTACCCTCGGGGTCGCGACCACAAGCCGATGTGCGTGGGTTGTGCGGCCAAGGTGCTGGGGTTCCATCGCAACGGTCGCACACGGAGCCGGCTCAACGTGTTCGCCCGTCGTCGGCGCTACAAGATCCACGCCCGCGAGGAAGCGGCCCGCATCGACGGTTGAACCCCCGCCGCGGCCAGCCCTCACCGCGGCCCACCAGCCGACTCGGCCCGTCGGGCCGCCAGCTTCTCGGCCAAACCGGCATCGGTGATGGCCAACATCTGCACGACCAGCAGCGCGGCGTTCTGTGACCCGTCGACGGCCACGGTCGCCACCGGAATGCCCTTGGGCATCTGGACGGTGCTGTACAACGCATCGACCCCGTTGAGGGCGCCGCCCGACAGCGGCACGCCGACCACGGGCAACGTCGTGTTGGCTGCCACCGCACCAGCGAGGTGCGCCGCCATCCCGGCGCCGCAGATGAAGGCCACATACCCGTTCTCGCGTGCCGATCGGGCCAGCCCGACCACCTCGTCGGGATTCCGATGGGCCGACAGCACCCGCACGTCGGCCTCGATGCCGAACTCGGCGAGGGTCTGACCCGCTTTGGCCATCTTCTCGGTGTCGCTCTCGGACCCCATGAGCACGGCGACCTTCATGGTGTTGCTTCTCCTTTCACCGCCACCTGGGCGATGTCGTGTCGATGGTGCATTCCGGGCCACGAGATGGCGGACACTCCGTCGTACGCCCGGGTACGGGCCTCGGCCAGCGTGGCGCCGCGCCCACAGACGCTCAATACCCGGCCACCCGCGGTGACCAGGCCCTCGTGGTCGGCGCCGACACCGGCGCAGTAGACGAAGACGCCCTCCAGCTCGTTGGCCGCGTCGAGCCCGTGGATGGGATCTCCGATTCGGGGCGATTGTGGGTAGCCCTCGGTGGCCGCCACCACCCCGACGACGGCATCGTCGGAGAACTGGGTGTCGGCCGGCAGGCAGCCCTGAGCCGCCGCGCCCAGCAACGCGGCCAGATCGCTGGTGAAACGAGGCAGCACGACCTGAGCCTCGGGATCGCCGAAGCGCACGTTGTACTCCAGCATCTTGGGACCCGCCGGCGTGAGCATCAGCCCGGCATAGAGCACGCCGCGATAGTCGATGCCGCGGGCGCGCAGAGCGGCCATGGTGGGCTCGACCCCCTCGGCCATGATGGTGCCGACCAGATCGGGGCCGGCGAGTGGCACCGGCGAGTAGGCCCCCATGCCGCCGGTGTTGGGACCGATGTCGCCATCGCCGACACGCTTGAAGTCCTGCGCCGGCGGAAGGGCGACGGCTCGGGTGCCGTCGCACACCGCCAGCACCGACAGTTCGGGGCCGGTGAGTCCCTCTTCGATGACCACCGTCGTGCCGGCGTCGCCGAACGCGGCGCCGGAGAGATACTCACGCACCGCGGCCACCGCATCGGCGCGCGCCTCGGTGACGAGCACGCCCTTGCCGGCGGCCAGACCATCGGTCTTGATCACGAACAGATCGCCCAGGGTGTCGAGAAAGGCAACGGCGTCGGCCTCGTTGGAGAACGTCCCGTGCCGGGCGGTGGGCACACCCGCCTCGGCCAGGAGATCCTTCATCCACGCTTTGGAGCCCTCCAGGCGTGCCCCGTCGGCGCCCGGACCGAAGACGCTGGCCCCACGGGCGCGGAGCCGATCGGCCAACCCGTCGACGAGTGGCGCCTCGGGACCGATGACGAACAGGTCGGCGGTGATCTCCTCGGGAGGTCGGGCGGTGCTGCCAGGGATACCCGGATTGCCCGGGGTGACCACCACGTCGGCGTCGCGACCGAGCACATCGGCCAGCGCGTGCTCGCGAGCACCGGAGCCCACCACACACACCCGGGTCATGCCGCGTAGTGCACGAACTGGCGCCGACCGGGACCGACTCCGACGAGGCTCACCGGGACGCCGACCTGGGCCTCGAGGAACTCGATGTAGTCACGAGCCGCTCCCGGCAGCTGCTGCGGCTCGGTGATCTCGCTGAGATCGGTCTTCCAACCCGGCAGCTCTTCGTAGATGGGCGTCACGTTGTGCAACACCGACTGGTGATACGGCAGCCGATCGAGCCGCTGGCCGTCATGCTCGTAGCCCACACACACCTTGAGCGTGTCGAGGCCGTCGAGCACATCGAGCTTGGTGAGCGCTATGTCGCTGAGCGAGTTGACCCGCACCGCGTGGCGCAGCATGACCGCGTCGAACCAACCACACCGGCGGCGGCGGCCGGTGTTGGTGCCGTACTCGTGACCGACGTCGACCAGGTAGTCACCGATCTCGTCGTGGAGCTCGGTGGGGAAGGGTCCCGATCCGACCCGACTGACGTACGCCTTGGCGATTCCCATCACGCGGTTGATGTCTCGGGGGCCCACCCCGGCACCGGTACAGGCACCACCGGCAACGGGATTGGAGGAGGTCACGAACGGATAGGTGCCGTGATCCAGATCGAGGAAGGTGGCCTGTGCCCCTTCGAGCAGGACGTGCTGGCCGGCATCGAGCGCGTCGTGGACGGCGCCCACGGTGTCGGCGATGTGTCCCTCGATGCGGGGGAGGTACTCGTCGAGGTACTTGTCGGCAATGGCATCGGCGTCAACCGGCAGCCGGTTGTAGACCTTGGCCAGCACCACGTTGGTCTGGCGGAGTACGCCGTCGAGCTTCTCGCGGAAGATCTTGGCATCGAGCAGGTCCTGCACCCGGATGCCGACACGCATCGATCGATCGGCATAGGCCGGACCGATGCCGCGTTTGGTCGTCCCCAGCTTGTTCTGTCCCAGGTGGCGCTCGTGGAGGGCATCGAGCTGCTGGTGATAGGGGAAGATGAGATGGGCGTTGCCGGACAGCAGCAACCGGCTGGTGTCGATTCCCTTGGCCGACAGCATGTCGAGCTCGGCGATGAGCACTCCGGGGTCGACGACGACTCCGTTGCCGATGACCGGCGTGATGTGGTCGTACAGGATCCCGCTGGGCACCAGTTGGAGGGCGAAGCTCTCACCGTCGACGACGATGGTGTGTCCCGCGTTGTGGCCGCCCTGATAGCGGACGACCAACGACATCTCCTTGGCGACGAGGTCGGTGAACTTCCCCTTCCCTTCGTCGCCCCACTGGGTGCCGACGACGACGGTCGCAGGCACGGCGTCTCTCCTCGATGGTCGGGGCCCGTTACGCGACGACCCTAGCCGGTTCTGGCGATCACCAGACCCGATGACCGCGGCGGTGCGATCGGGCCGCGCTCAGCCGGTGAAGTCGGGCTCGGCGGCGACCGCGGTGGCCACTCCGGCCTCCTCGACGGCGCCGAGGACCTGGGTCTCGGGCTCATCGGTGCCCGTGGGCGGCACGGTCCCCGGGGCAACGGAGGTCGACGGTGTCGACGGTGGAGGAGGAGGAGGAGGCGGTGGCGGCGGGGGGGGCGGCGGCGCCTCGGTGCTGGGCGCCACGGTC
>JAOUEE010000116.1 GCA_029858875.1 Acidimicrobiia bacterium | reverse complement strand
ACACCCACGGTACGGGGTCCCGGGGCCCGCGGGCGACCGGATTCGAAGAGCGGAATCGGCGTCGCCACGTCGGAGCGTCGAACAGGCGGTGGCGCCGCTGCGGCGACCTGCGATCTAGTCTCAGCGCCATGGATGTTGGACTGGCGCTGCCGACGATGGCCGACGGATGGAGCCGGCAGACGCTGCTCGACTGGTGCCGGATCACCGACGAGGGTCCGTTCTCGTCGATCTCCTGTGGCGAGCGAATCACCTTCCACAACGTCGAGATGATCTCCACCCTCTCGGCCGCGGCCGCTCTCACCGAGCGGGTCCGGGTCATGGTCAACCTGGCCATCTCGCCGTGGCACTCCACCATGCTGCTGGCCAAGCAGATCGCCACCATGGACATGATCAGCAACGGTCGACTGGACCTCGGGCTGGGGGTGGGTGGGCGCGAACAGGACTACCGGGGGGTCGGAGCCTCGATGACGGCCCGTCATCAGCGGCTCGATGACCAGGTGGCCGAGATGCGGCGCCTGTGGTCTGGCCAGCCTGCCCTGCCCGACGCGCCCCCGTTGGGCCCGTCGGTCGTCCAGCCGGGTGGGCCGCCACTGTACGCAGGGGCCTTGGGTCCCAAGGCCACGGCCCGGGCGGCGGCGTGGGCAACGGGCATCTCCGGCTTCAGTCTCAGCCTCGACTCGGGGGAGATGGCCAACGCCGTCACCCTCGCCCGGTCCGTTTGGGCCGACCACGACCACCCCAGCCCGCCCCGCTTCGTGGTGGCCTGTTTCGCCGCTCTCGGCGTACCGGACGCCCCCGCAGTGCTCGGCGAGTTCACCCGCCAGTACATGGCCATCTTCGGCGAGGACTGGGCCGACGCCATGGCGCAGGCCGCCACCCTCTCCGGTCCCGAGCCATTGGCTGTGGCCCTGGATGCCACCGCCGCGTCCGGCATGATCGATGAGGTCATCATCGTCCCCGGCACGGTCGATCCGGGCTGCGCCCGCGAGATCGCCGCCGTGGTGAGCGACCGCTGCTGAGACCGCCGCCGCCCGCCCTGACCGAATTTGCGTGGGTTGGTGCAACGCAGTTGCACCAACCCACGCCAGATCGGACGGGATCGGACTGGATCGGGAGCGGTCAGGGGCGGGGGAGGCCGTCGTCGGCCAGCCAGTCGGGCCAGTTCTCGCTGACCGTCCACGCCCACACGGGATCACGACGCTCCGACCACGCCAGCACCCCTTCGCGGGCGTCGGGCCCGCCCATCAGGTGCAGGTGCAGATCGGTTTCGAGGTCGTCGATCCGGTCGGCGTCGGGTGGCGGGTTCCACCACAACAGCCGCTTGGAGACGCCCACCGACACCGGTGCCGTCTGGGTGGCCAACTCGTGGGCCAGCTCCAGGGCTCGGGGTAGCACCTGATCGGCGGGGACGGCTTCGCTGGCCATGCCCCAGTGCGCCGCTTCGGCGCCGGTGAAGCGTCGGCCGGTGAGGATCAGCTCGGTGGCTCGACCGTGGCCCACCAGCCGGGGCAGGGTCCAGTGGCTGTGCAGGTCGGGCATCACGCCCCGGCGAACCTGCACGATGCCCAGCTTGGCGTCGTCGGCCACGATGCGGAGGTCGAACTGGAGGGTCATGGTGAGCCCCAAGCCGATGGCCGCGCCGTTGATGGCAGCGATGGTCGGCTTCCGTACCTCCCACGGATGGAAGGTGAGGGGATCGCTGCGGAACGTCGAGCGGTCGCTCGGCGCGCCGAACACGCCCGCGCCGCCACTGAAGTCGGCCCCCGAACAGAACGCCCGCCCTGCGCCCGTCACCACGACCACCCGGACGTCGTCGTCGCCGTCGGCCTCCCTCAGCGCGTCGGACAGCTGCCTGCCCATCTCGCTCGAGAAGGCGTTGAGAACGTCGGGCCGGTCGAGGGTGATGAGCAAGACCTGGTGCTGGCGGTCGACGATGATCGTCTGGTCGGCGGCGGCGTCGGTCATCGATGCCCCCGGTGTCCGCCCGGGTAGGGGCCACTGGCATCGAGATGCTGCACCTCGATGCCCTGCTCGTCGAGCAGATCGAGGCTGACGAAGACCTGCCCGGTGATGTCGGGTCCGCAGTCACACAGGGCAACCGTGGCCTCGACCATGGCCTCCAGGCTCTCGATCTGGTCCTCGGACAACATGTCGCCGACCAGGGCGTCGGCCCCCTCCGACAAGACGGCGGCCCGGGGTTCGATGGTGTTGACCCGCACCCCCCGGCCGTGGAGCTCGGCGCCGAAGCCGTTGGTCACCCGGTTGAGCGCGGCCTTGGTGGCTCCGTAGAAGCCGATGGTGAGCGCCACTCCTCCGGTGCGGAACGGCGGCCCGTCGTTGTGCCGGGCCGAGCCGCTGGACAGGTTCACGACCCAGCCCTGGCCGCGGTCGATCATGCCGGGCAGGACTGCCTGGGTGAGCTCGATGGGGGCGTGCAGGTTGACCTCCAGCATCAGTCGTCGACGCTTCACCGGGTACTCCGACAGCGGCTGATAGATGGCGGCGGCGGCGTTGTTGACCAGGATGTCGACCGGACCGAGCGCCGCTTCGACCTCGGGCACGATCCGAGCCCGGTCGGCTTCGTCGCTGAGGTCGGCGGCGATGGTGTGCACGCGGCCGTCGAACCGTCCCAGCCGTTCGGCGGTCTGCTGCAACGAGCCGGGCAGGGTGGGGTGGTGGTCGAGCGTCCGGGCGACCAGGGCGACATCGGCTCCCTCGGCGGCCAGCCGTTCGGCGATGCCGGCGCCGATCCCTCTCGACGCGCCGGTGACCAGGGCGATGCGGCCGTCGAATCGAGACCCCACGGTGGTCCTCCTCAGTCGTCGGGCAGGAACAGCCTCGGCGTCATGACCACGCCCACGGCGGCGGCGACGCTACCAGCCGCGATCACCCACATCGCGTCCGTCGGCGGGATGTCGAGCTCGAAGTAGTCCCGGGCGAAGGGCCACAGCAGCACCACGACGTAGGAGGCAGCCATCGCGCCGGCCAGCGCCACTTTCCAGGCCCGCAGCGGTCGGGAGATGACGACCAGCGTCACCAGGCCGACGAAGAGCAGGCACATCGTGGCTGCGGTGCGGGCCTCGGCCTGGTCGACGCTGTCCATCCGGCGGACGATCTCGTAGACGGCCACGGTGAACGCGCCGGCGAAGGCTCCGGCCGGCAGCGAGAACCGAAGGACCCTTTCGAGGAAGCCGGGCCGAACCAGAGCGGTGTTGGGGGCGAGCGCCAGGAAGAAGCCGGGCACGCCGATGCTGAACGTGCCGATGAGAGTCAGTTGGCGGGGTAGGAACGGAAAGGGCGAGCCGGAAAGGGCGACCAGCGCGGTGATGAGCACCGCGTAGGAGGCCTTGGTGATGAACAGATTGGATACCCGCTCGATGTTGTTGATGACCCGTCGGCCCTCGTCGAGCACCCGCGGCAGGGTGGAGAAACGATTGTCGAGCAGCACCAGCTGCGCCACCGCTCGGGTGGACGAACTGCCCGAGCCCATGGCGATTCCCATGTCGGCGTCCTTCAACGCGAGCACGTCGTTGACGCCGTCACCGGTCATGGCCACCACCCGGCCACGCGACTGGAGCGCACCGACCATGGCCCGCTTCTGGTGCGGCGTGACCCGCCCGAAGACGGAGCCGGCGATCAGCGCGTCGGCCAGGCCCTCGATGTCGTCGGGAAGTCCGCGGGCATCGGTGCCCTCGTCGGCGCCGGGCACTCCGGCCCGGCGAGCCACGGCCGCCACCGTGTCAGGGTTGTCGCCGGAGATCACCTTCAGGTCGACGCCTTGTTGCCGGAAGTACTCGAGGATCTCGGGAGCGTCGTCGCGCACCGTGTCCTCGAGCAACACCAGGGCCACCGCTCGGCGTCCGACGACCAGCCGATCGTCGTCGAAGGGCTGATCACTGCGGACCACGAGCAGCACCCGACGCCCTTGGCGGCTGTGCTCGCCCACTTCGCGCAACGTCTGCTGATCGTCGGGGTCGGCCAGGATCTCGGCGGCACCGATGTAGTAGGACCCCCGGCCCTCGAACGACGCGCCGGCCCACTTGCGAGCCGAGGAGAACGGCGTGATGGCGGTGGCCGTCCAGTCCGGAGGGACCGGGTGGGCCCCGGCGATGGCGGCCATGGTGGCGTTGGGGTCGCTGTCGGTACCGGCGATGGCGCCGACGGCCTCGCCAGCTTCGTCGAGTGTGGTCCCGCCCGCCGCTTCGAGACCTCCGAAGCTGATGTCTCCGGTGGTTATCGTCCCGGTCTTGTCCAGGCACAGTGTGTCGACTCGGGCCAGCAGCTCGACCGAGGCCAGTTCCTTGGCCAGCGCCTGGCGCCGGGCCAGAGCGACCACACCGGTGATGAAGGCCAGGCTTGTGAGCAGCACCAGCCCATCGGGCACCATGGCCACGGCGGCGGCAACCGTGCCCTGGAGGGCCTCGGGCCATTGATCCTCGGCATCCAGGAGCCGCCAGAACAACAGGATGGCCACCGGCGGGATGATCACGGTGAGCCAGCGCAGGATGACGTTGACGCCCCGGCGCAGCTCGCTGTCGGCCATTTTGAAGACCCGGGCCTCTTCGGCCAGCTGGCTGGCGTAGGCCTCGGCACCGATGCGGGTGGCCCGATAGTGCCCGGACCCGGCGCTGACGAAGCTTCCCGACATCACCTGGTCGCCCACGCCCTTGTCGACCGGGTCGGCCTCACCGGTGAGCAGACTCTCGTCCAGCTCGAGCCCCACGGCCCGCACCACCTCACCGTCGACCACCAACTGGTCACCTGACCCCAGCACGAGCAGTTCGTCGGCCACCACCTCGCTGACGTTGAGGTCGTGCTCGATGCCGTTGCGGATGACCCGCGCCTTGGGGGCATTCAACACCTCGAGCTCGTGCAGGGTCCGTCGGGCCTTGACCTCCTGGTAGACACCGATCACCACGTTGGAGAACACCACTCCCACGAACAGGCCGTCCTTGGGGTAACCGGCCACCATGATCAGCACGAACAGCACGCTGATGATGGCGTTGACCGGATTGAAGATGTTGGCCCGAAGGATCTGCCCCGTGGTGCGTACCGGCGCGTCGGGGACGTCGTTGGTGCGTCCCTCGGCGACACGCTGATCGACCTCGTCGGACGTCAGGCCGCGAAGGTCGGGGGCCGCGTCGGTCATGGAGTGCCGTGGCGTGGACAACCGGCCGTCATCGATCAGTCGATTCCGGACCGCTCATAGACGAATCCGGACTCGGCCATGGTGAGCCGATGTCGGTGCCCGGCCGCGTCGGCGTCGCCGGCGGCGTAGCCGGCATCGCCTTCCCAGAGCGCCACCGGACCCTCGGCCCCCCGGCTGATGCGCGTTTCGAAGAACACCACGTCAGCTGCGTCGAGGGCCCGGAGGGCCGAAGCCACGTCGTCGAAGGCGGCGAGTGTCTCGAGGGTGACCCATGTGGGTGGCGCCAGCTCGATCTCGAGCGCATTGCGGCGTCGCAGGGCGTCGGCGGGCGTCATCCAGTCGGCGTCGTGGATCTCGCCGCCGTCGATGCTGACCTCGTGCTCGCTGGCCCGTGCCGCGAAGAACCAGGTGGAGAAGCGTTTGGGCGTGATGGCCGGTGGCGTCCAATGGCTGAACCAGGCCAGATCGGCCGCATCGAGCACCTGACCGGCCTCCTCGGCCGCCTCGCGCACCGCGGCCCGCCGCGCCGCCTCGACGATGCCGTCTTGGTCGGATCCGTAGTCCTCGGGATCGATCCGGCCCCCGGGAAAGACCCACATGCCGCCCACGAACTCGAGCTTGGAGTTCCGCCGCAGCATCAGCGTCTCGATGCCCCCGGTGGTGTCCCGCAGGACCACGACGGTGGCGGCTGGGATGAGGGGAGCCGCCTCACCGCCGGCCTGGCGATGCCGAGCCTCCCACCTCGCGAACATGTCGCGGTCACGCCGGCCGCGAGAGGCGCTCACGATCCGTTGGTGGGAAAGCCGTCGACCCACGCCGTCTCTTCCACGAGACGGCGACTCCGCCACCCGTCGGCGGTGCGGACCAGGTCATGGTTGTACCAACCACCACAGAAGAACATGTCGCCGCCTTCGAAGCGCATGGGGTTGTAGAACATGGCCCGCACCCGGGCGGTGTCGCCGTCGATGGTGACGTCCTGATTCGAGATCAGGTGCTGGGTGGACGAGAACAGCTTCATGCTCTCGGCCAGCCATGCGGCGATCTCGTCACGACCACCGGCGATTCCGCCGGGCGCCGATGTGTAGTCGATGTGTGCATCCTCGGTGAACAGCGATATCCACTGGTCCCACTGCTCGCGGTCGACGGCGTCGGCGTAGCGGGTGAGGAAGTCGCTGATCTCGATGCGGTCTCGCAGCGTGGCGTCGTCCATCAGATGCCCTCCTTGGTCGAGGGCATCGTAGGGGATGTCCGTACCGCCGGTCTGGTTCCGGCCCACGTCCTTGTGTTGGCCGGCCAGGCATCGGTGGGCTCAGATTCTGCCTTCGGCGATGGCCACGTCGATCCAGGCGATCACTTCGTCGAGCATGTCCTCGAGTGGGGTGTCGGCCACCACGCCCAGCACCTCGCGTGCCTTGTCGGTGTCGGGCACCCGTTTCTGCACATCGTGTTCGAAGGCCTCGTCGCACACGTACCGGAACGGCTCGTCGTCACCCTTGACCTTGTGCCAGATGATCTCGGCCAACTCGAGGACGGTGGTCGATCGGGCAGTCGAGATGTTGAAGTCGTCGTTGCGCGCGTCGGGATGCTCCATGGCGGTGACGATGCCTCGGGCCAGGTCTCCGCCGTAGGTGTAGTGCCGAACCTGATTCCCGTCACCCAGGATGTGGAGCGGGTCCTGGCCCTTCAGCAGCTTCTGCACCAGATCGGGCACCACATGGCTCATGGCCAGCTTGACGTCGCCGCTGGTCACCTCGGCCTCGCCCCGGGCTCGGGCCTCGCCCACACCGACGCAGTTGAACGGGCGGACGATGGTGAAGGGCAGTTGATACTGGTCCCATGCCGCACGAGCGAAGTACTCGACGGCCAGCTTCTGGAATCCGTAGGACGACAGGGGCGGGGGTACCTTGCGCTCGTCTCCCTCGACCGAGGGCCACCGATCCGTCGACTCGAACACCATGGACGAGCTGAGATAGGTGACCTTCTGCAGTGAGCCTGCTCGGTGCGCCCGGATGGCGGCGTCGCAGGTGGCCGCGATGATGCGTTCGTTGGTGGCCAGCAGGTCGTAGGCGTAGGCGTGGAAGTACGAGATGCCGCCGATCAGGGCGGCGCCGGCGATCAGGTGGTCGCAGCCGTCGAGCAGCTCGACCAAGAGGTCGACGTCGGTGGCGTCGCCTTCCACGAACCGATAGTCGGGATCGACGTCGTAGTCGTGGGTCACGGGCCCGTACTTGGAGTAGTTGTCCACCCCCACCACCTGGTGGCCGCGGCCGAGCAGCTCCTGGACGATGTAGCCGCCGATGAAACCGGCCGAGCCGGTGACGAGAACTCTGCTCACGTGGACCTCTGGGTTGGGGGGCGGGTCGAGCGACGGATGGTCACGAGTCGGTCGAAGGCAGGCGAGGCCCGAAGGCGTAGCGGTACCATCGTAGGTACTTGGGTAACCAGTTCAGCAGCTGGAAGCTGGACTGGCCGACGTCTCGGTCGAGCCAGATGGTGGGGACCTCGGCCACGGGAAGCCGGCGCCGGCGAGCCTTGGCCACCAACTCGATGCCCATCTCGAATCCGGCGTCACTCTCGATGCCGACCTCGCGCACGAAGTCGCGGTTGTAGGCCTTGAAGGAGTTGGTGGCGTCGCGCGTGCCCACCCGGGCGAGGTGGTACAGGCTGAGCCCGGCCAGGCGGGACATCAAGCCCTTGATGGCCGGGCCTCCCACCTGTTGGCCCCCCTTGACGTAGCGTGAGGCCGCGGCCACCACCACGCCCCGTTCCACCAGCAGGGTGAGCGTCTCCACCTGTTGCGGGTCGTCGCTCCCGTCGCCCATCGTCACCAGCACCACCGGAGCCGACGCGTGGTCGATGCCGTAACGCAGGGCGTGGGCCGGGCCCCGGCCGTAGTCGTTGAGGGTGGGTACCAGCTGGGCCTGTGCGCGCGCGTACTTCTCCAGGTACGGCACGGTGGTGTCGTCGAGCGAGTCGTAGACCGTGAGCACCTCGCACGGCATCGTGATGCCGTCGAAGAGACGGTCGAGGAACGCGACGATGGACTCGCCCTCGTTGTACACCGGGACGACCACCGAGACCCGGGGCTCGCTCACACCCGCACTCCCTGCCCGAGGAGGTTCCACACGTCGATGACGGGAACCTCGGGAGCCAGGTCGGCGTATTGGCGGTGGGGGGCGGCGATCACCAGGAGCTCGGACTGGGCCAGCACGTCCTCGAGCGGCATGAGATCGGGGTCGGTGGTGACGAGGGGATCGGTGCACAGCACCTGCCGGGCCCGCAGCCGCAGCAACCGCTTCAGCTTGTAGCTGAGGCTCTCGCGGGTGTCATCGGACCCGGCTTTGAACGCCATGCCCAGCAGGCCCACCGTCATGTCGGACAGGTCGTAGCTCTGCTCGATGCGGTCGACCAGGTACAGGGGCAGGCCCTCGTTGATCTGCATGCTGGCGTGACCGAGGCTGAAGTTGTTGCGGTTGAAGGCGGCCAGCTGCATGGTGTCCTTGAGCAGGCAGGGGCCGGCCGCCAGCCCGGCGCCGGGAAGGTCGGCGGCGCGAGGGTAGTCGTGGGCCAGGGCCTGACGGATGCGCTCGTAGTCCAGGCCGAAGTCGTTGGCGATCATGTACAGCTGGTTGGCCGCCGCGAACTTGATGTAGCGCCAGGTGTTGGTGATCAGCTTGGCCAGCTCGGCCTCCTCGACATCGAGCACCACGATCTGGTCGGCCAGCGAGCCGAACAGCTCGCGGGCCGAGGCCAGCGCCTCGGGTGTTCGGCCCGACACGATCTGGGGCAGCGAGTACAGCTCGGTGAGGGCTTTGCCCTCGGCGATGCGCTCGGGGCAGTAGGAGACGTGCAGATCGAGATCGTGCTGGTCGAGCACCCGCTCGACCAGGGCCGTGACCCCGGGGTACACCGTGCTGCGCAGCACGAGGTGTTGGCCCGACCGGAGCTGATCGGTGATGTCCTCGACGGCCCGGATCACCATCTCGGCGTCGGGGTTGAAGTGCTCGTCGACGGGTGTGCCCACCACGACGATCACGTGGTCGACCCCGGCGACGACGGTCCGGTCGGTGCTGGCCCGCAGCAAGCCGTTGGCCACCGTGGCCTCCAGCAGGGCGTCGGCCCCCTCCTCGTCGAAGGGCATTTTGGCCGCGCTGACCGTGTCGACGGCGGTGGCATCGATGTCGTAGAGCACGACGGGGTGCCCGGCCCCGGCGAGGGCCAGGCCGAGCGGGAGCCCGACCCGACCGCAGCCACCGACGATGACGACGCTCGACTTGTTGGCCATGGTGGTGCTGCTCCGCTCCCGGTGGGGATCCTGCGGCGGTAGGACTGAACAAGAAGGGTCTCACAGGGGTGGGAACGGAGGCAAAGGTCGAACTCGCCACGTTCCGTGCCATTCCGGGCGCCGGTGGGGGGTCCGTGCGCGCGGTGCGTGAGATCTGAAGGTCAGCGGCGGTCAGCCCTCGATGGCGCGTCGGGCGGCCGATGCGGCCACGGCGGTGGGTGGGGCATCGCTCACCGTGAAGCCGAGTCGGGGTTGCCCGGCGGCGTCGGTCAACACGGTGAGCACGGCGTGCCGGTCGCCGGCCACCGTCAGTGCTCGGGTGACCTTGTGGGTGAGACCGTTCCCGCGAGCGGCCACCATCGCCTGGGCCACGGCCGTGGCCAGATCGTCGGATCTGCTCTCGGCCTGGGCGGTCTGGCCGCTGGTGTCGGTCAGGATGGCCTGCGCGACCACGAGGTCGCCCTCCGTGCGGGTCGAGATGCCGGCGAGCGCATCGGGTTCGATCTCCCGGTGGAGCTGATGCACCACCTGGGCCACCGCTCGACAGCGCCGTTCGGCGGCCGCTCGGGTGGAATCGTCGAGTGGTCGGTCGGTGCCCAACAGGTGGACGCCGGCGGAGTGGGGACCGCGTGAGGGGACGAAGTACAGCTCCACCCCGTCGAGCTGGCTGTAACGGATGTGCTCCAGGTCGGCCGCTGCCCGGTCCAGTCCGCCGAGGAGGCGATACGCGGTGGTCGGGTCCGTTTGATCCAGGCACGGACGGCGCAGGATCAGCAGCGGCTCGGCCCCGTTCGCCAGGTGCAGATACCCGAGGTGACTGGGCTTGAACGGCTCCAGCAGGTCGAGCCCGACGTTCGCCAATTGCTTCACCAGCTTGGCTTCGATCGTCCGGCCGTGGCCCGCGTCGTCGGTCGATACGGTCAGAGGATCGCCGGGCGTCGTGTCTCGAATGATCGCACCGAGTCCCCGGCCGAGACCGCGACGTTCTGGTGTGGACACGTAACTCCAATGACGCTCGAGGGCTGCTCACCTGCCCGGCCGACCGGAGTACCTCACG
>JAOUEE010000462.1 GCA_029858875.1 Acidimicrobiia bacterium | reverse complement strand
ATGTGCGGATCCGGGGATCGCTGCGTTGACCGGTCGTCATGGCTTCATCTTGGCACCGATGGTGCCTGCGGTGGCGCATTCGGGGAGCGCCGGAGCAACGTCGATCGTCGTCGTTATCGTTGCTCGGATGCCTCGATACGCAGACGAAAACCAGGGATGCAAGGGCGCCGCGCTCGACCGCCCGGGCGATTGCGAAACCCGGCCCTCAGCCGAGCGGACGACCTGAGTGGCACGTGGCAACGGCCTCCCGTCGGTCGCAGACCGGCGATGGCTCCGCATCATGCTCGACACCTACGGCTCGTGGCGGGGCGACCGCACGATCCGATTGGGCGCAGGTCTCGCCTACTACGGGTTGTTCTCGTTGGCTTCGGTGCTCACGCTGAGCCTCGGTATCGTCCGCGTGCTCGGCCGCCGCAGCGAGATCGAGCTCTACCTCAGCGAGCGATTCGAGAACGCATTCGGCCAAATCGGGGTCGAGGCAGCCGAGCTGATCACCAAGCAACTCGATGGCACCGCCGGTGCCCAGCTCGGGCTGATCGGACTGGGCTCGCTCCTCGTCACCGGGTCGCTGTTCTTCCTCGCCCTCGAGGACGCGCTCAACCAGATCTGGGGAGTTCCCGTGCGGCTGGGCTTCCGCTCAACGATCCGTCGACGCCTGGTGGCGTTCCTCGTGCTGCTCTTGGCCGCGCTCACACTGGTCGCATCGCTGGCCGTCCAGACGGTGACCAGCCTGTTCCAAGCGCTCGTCCCGGGTTCGGTGGTCGGGTTCTCGGCTCTGTGGTCGCTGGTGGCCAGCCTCCTAAGCTGGTCGATACTCGCCGGCGCGTTGGTCCTGTTGTTTCGGTTCCTCCCATCGGCCGGCATTCCATGGCGCCCGGCGATCATCAGTGGCGTTGTGTCGGCGGCGCTACTGGTCGTCGGGACCGCGCTGGTCGGTCACTACCTGCGAACATTCGGCGCGTCCTCGCTGAGCGGCGCTGCGTCCTCGCTCCTGGCCGTTCTCGTCTGGATCTTCTACGAGGCCCAGATACTGCTCGCCGGCGCCCAACTGTCGAAGACACTGACGGGCCCTCGATCTCGAGCCGAGACCGATCAGGTCGATCAAGTTCGTCCGTAGACGCGTTCCCGAAGACCGCAACCGGTGCCATCATGAGACCGATCGCCGAGAAGCTCGCAACTCCCACCCATGTTCGCCTGCGTACGGCGAGCATCACGGCGATGACCGCCTGGAGTACGAAGTACAGCGCGAAGACCCTCGACGCAATGGCCTCGGCTGGCTGCCGATCGCCGCCACGAGGATGAGCCAGGGAAGGTAGGGGCTCACTTGAACACGGTAGCGCGAACGTTCACAGTGGTACTTCCAGCGCCATGTGCCCCATCTGCCCCCGACGGCGAGATGGTCCCGTTCGATCGCAGTTGGTACAACCGGGCCGGCGTCGAGCGGGTGATGGGTTTCCGCACCGACGACGAGTTCGCCGAGCTCATGGCGACGGTGAACGGCTTCGAACTGGCGCTCGTCAGGTCGGGCACCATCCTGATCAAGTACTGGCTCGACATCGCTGACGAAACCCAGGAAACGCGCTTTCGGGAGCGCATCGACGATCGGCGGAAGCGCTGGAAGCTCAGCCCCATGGACCTCGAGGCTCGCTCCCGCTGGGTCGACTATTCACGAGCACGCGACACGATGCTGCTCATGACGAACACCCCCCCGCCCCGTGGCACATCGTCGACGCGAACGTCAAACCCCATGCCCGTCTGCGCGCCATCTCACACCTGCTCGAGTCCGTCCCCCGGGCGACGCAGCCAGTGCATCCGGATCAACTGGGCACGAATGCGCCGCCGGGCAACCAGATGGCTACCCCGAGCCCGCGTCGTGCAACCCTTCCCAACAGAACGCTTCGAAGCCCGCACCCAAGGCAGGAGCCCACGTACCCCGAGACACCATGTCCGGGCTCTCCGCAACTTCTAGAGCAACCACGACGAGGCGCTGGCGCTTTGCCGACAGCGCTGTTCCAAGTGAGCCTGACCTCCAAGAATGACGTTGAGCACGCCGCAACCGCCGAACCCAACAGCTCCGTCAGCTCTCATTCGCTGAACATCTCCTTGAGGGCAGCCTCGTCGACAACGCTCAAGTTGGTGGTGATCAGTGTCATGTCTTCGCCGGCCAACGCCGGTTGCACCCGATCGACTACCTCCCCGCTCGACATCAAGAACAGCGCTGAAGTGCCCTCGGTCACCTTCTCGCGCACGCTCTTGATGAAGTCGTCGTTAATCCCGAAGTCGGTGAGCGATCCGGCGAGCGCTCCCGCCGCCGCACCTAGTGCCATCCCGAAGAACGGCACGAAGAACAGGAGGCCGAAGAGTAGGCCCCAGAATGCGCCCCCAGCAGCCCCTGCCCCGGTGGTGGAGAACACCTGCCTGGCCTTTGGCTTCTTCTTCCCTTGGACCCAGGTGACGATGGCGGCGTCGTGTGGGCGCTTGTGACGCTGTCGTGGGTGGGGGGTGAGGCCATCCGCGAGCGCACGCCGCTCTGTTCCTAGGGTTTCCGGCTGTTGAAGTCTGGATTCCGAAGGGGAGCGACGTGCGCGTGTCGACGT
>JAOUEE010000115.1 GCA_029858875.1 Acidimicrobiia bacterium | reverse complement strand
CTTGGCGCCCGGGTAGAACGACAGGCTGATGTCCTTCAGCACCTCCTTGTCGGGAGGATGGAACCGCGACAACTTGTGCATCGTGTAGATGAACTGGGCACTCATGGAGGCCGAGGCTATCGGCCGGCCATGGCGCCCAGCCGCCTCGCTCAGCCGTCGTGTGCGGCCCGCCACTCCCAGGTGGCCAACACGGCCACCGGTACCGACACCAGCGCCAACGCCACACGCGCCGCGTCGGACAACGAGCTGGGCGAGGCGATCAGCGTCACGGCCACGCCACACCAGCCGACATCGCCCCAGAACGCCAGCAGCAGCTCCGGACGGCGAACGGGCCGCCGCGTGCTGAACAGCCAGATGAGGGGGGCGTACGCGGCCAACCCGGTGCCCACGGTCAGCAGCAGCCAGCGCGGTAGGTCGAGCGCCTCGGACAGCGGGTCCGACGCAGCGAGGGCCACCAGCGCGCAGGACGCGCAGTACCCGGCGTTGGCCCGCAGGGCACGGGTCGCGCTCGACGTGGATGTGGGAATGGTTGCGGTGGTCATGAGGCGATTGTGGGACGACCAGGTCATCGTCACGATTACGTGGTGGGTAATGGCCCCGAGCGCCGCCCTGTGGTGGCATGGCCCGATGGCCCAGCCTGCAGTCGGTGACCTCCTTCGGCGGTGGCGAGCCCATCGAGGCATGAGTCAGCTCGACCTGGCTTCGGCCGCGGAGGTGTCCCAGCGTCATCTCAGCTTCGTCGAGACGGGACGGGCCCGACCCAGTGCCGAACTGCTGGTACATCTCGGACGTCACCTGACGCTGCCGCTGCGGGCCCAGAACGAACTCCTGCTGGCCGCAGGCCATGCGCCGAGGCACAGTGGCCACGGCCTCGGCGATCTCGAGATGACTCCGGTGCGCGATGCCCTGATGCTGCTTATCGAACGCCACGAGCCCTATCCGGCAGTGGTGATCGATCGGGCCTACGACGTGGTTGCGGCCAACGGGGGAGCGGTGGCGCTGCTCGCCGCGGTGGCCCCCGAGAGTCTCGACGGTGACCTCAACCTGGTGTCGCTCACCCTCGCGGATACGGGTTTCGGGGGTGCCTGTCTGAACCTTCCGGAGGTGGCGGCCACGATGTGCCGACGTCTGGAACGGGATCGCCTGGTGCATCCCGGCGACGATCGTCTCGACGAGCTGTGGGCCGCGTCGGCGGTGGTGGCGGCTCGACGACCCCCAGCCGAGGTTCCGCCCGATGTGGCGGTGCCGGTCCGCCTGGCCACGCCGGTGGGGGAGTTGGCGCTGTTCACGGTGCTGGCCACCGTCGGGTCGGCCGTTGACGTGACCGCCGAAGAGCTCTCGGTGGAGCTCTTCTATCCCATCGATGCTGCGACCGCTGAACGGCTGACACTGCTCACCGAGCCAACGGCCGGTTGAGCCGGTCGGCTCCCGCCCCGGCGCCCGTTAGGGTGCGGCGGTCATGGTGTCCGCGGTGCTGTTCGACTTCGGCGGGGTGATCCTGTCGAGCCCCTTCGAGGCCTTCGCCCGCTTCGAGCGGGACAATGGTCTGCCGCCGGATCTGATCCGCACCATCAACGCCACCAATGCCGATCACAATGCCTGGGCCAAGCTCGAGCGCAGCGATGTGACGATCGATGAGTTCTGCCGGCTGTTCGAGCAGGAGGCCGCCGCGATGGGCCATGAGGTGCGGGGCGAAGGGGTCCTGGCGTGCCTCTCGGGCGATGTGCGTCCGGCCATGGTCGAGGCCCTGCGGCGGATCCGCGGCCGCCTGCCGCTCGCCTTGCTCACCAACAACATGGTGTCGGCGGGACCCGATGCCGATCACGTCAGCGAGCTCACCGAGATCATGGCGCTGTTCGACGTGGTGGTGGAATCCAGCAAGGTGGGCGTCCGCAAGCCCGAGGTGCAGTTCTATGAGATCGCGTGCCGGCAGCTCGGCGTGGCCCCTCCGGACTGCGTGTTCCTCGACGACCTCGGGGTGAATCTGAAGCCGGCCCGGGCCATGGGCATGACCACCATCAAGGTGGTCGACCCCACCGACGCGCTGCGACAGCTCGAACAGGTGGTGGGATTCCCCCTGTCGGGTGGCTCGTGAACGGGTCGGATCATTCGCTGAGCGATCCGACCACGGCCACCTAGAGTCGGTGCCATGGGGAACCTGGCCGAAGACACCGCGGTCCGACGCCGAGACGATCACTACCGTGGCGCATTGTCCGAGGACTGGCGGATCTGGGGGCCACAGGGTGGGTACATCGCGTCCGTGGCGCTGCGGGCTGCTGGTCAGGCGTGCGGTCGACCCCGACCGGCGTCCATCAACGCCCAGTTCTGTCGGGCCGGGCACTTCGCGCCGGTCGACATCATCGTCGAGGTGCTGCGCGAAACCCGGGTGGCGTCGGTGGTCGATGTCGAGATCCGCCAGGACGGCGAACTGCTCTTGAAGGCGGCGGTCTGGGGAGTCGATGACCTCGACGGTCTCGAGCACCACTCCCACACTCGCCCCGGCCCCCTGCCCGACCCCGAAACGCTGCCGCCCACGTCGGAACGCATGGCCGACGAGTCGGGCCCCTCGTACCCGTTCTGGCAGAACCTCGACAACCGTCAACCGCACTGGATCGAGGACTGGGACAACCGGCCGGCCATGCCCGCCGAGCGCGGCGAATGGTTCCGCTTCCTCCCGCAGGCCCGCTTCGACGATCCCTGGGTCGACGCCTGCCGGTCGCTGGTGTTGATCGACGTCGGTTCGTGGCCCGTTGCCGTCCTTCCCCACATCGGCGAGCTGGACTACTTCGCGCCCACCACCGAGGTCACCGCCCGTTTCATCGGCGACGGTCGAGACGACGAGTGGCTCGAGAGCTGGGCATGGGCTCCTCGGGCCACCGGGGGGCTCATCGGCGCCCGAGGCGAGATCTGGTCCCGCGACGGACGGCTGATCGCCATGGGCGGCTCCACCCTGCTGTGCCGCCCCGCCGCCCGCCGTCCCGATTGACACCAGCCGGTTCGTGCCGAGCGCCCATGGCACGGCACGGTCCGACGGTGCTCGATCAGTCGAACTCGATCAGTCGAAGAGGTCGGGGGAGAACGCCTTGGTCAGCAGTTCACCTTGTTCCTGCTTGTGGATGGCGCCACTGCCGGTGGCCGGGCTGCCCGACTCGAATCGGCTGACCCGGCGAATGCGATGGGTGTGCTCGTGGGCCTCGAACAGGCGGCCCCGCACGAAGCTCCACGCCCCCATGTTCTCGGGCTCCTCCTGGAGCCACACCACTTCCTTGGCGTTGGGATAGCGCTCCAGCACCTCGGCCACGGCCTCGGCCGGCCAGGGATAGAGCTGCTCGATGCGAACCACCGCCGCCGGGGCCGTCGCCTGGTCGCGCTCGCTCAGGGCCGCGGCTGACACCTTGCCGGTGCAGAACACGACCCGAGACACACTGTCGGCGAGAGGCGGGGAGGGGTCGTCGAGCAGCTCGGCGAAGGTGCCATGCGTGAGCTGGTCGATCGATGATCGTGTGAAGTCGGACCGCAGCAGCGACTTGGGTGTGAACACGACCAGTGGCTTGCGTACCTCGCGCTTCATCTGACGGCGCAGCAGGTGGAAGTACTGGGCGGCGTTGGACGCGTTGCACACCTGGATGTTGTCCTCGGCGGCCAGCAACAGGAACCGCTCGACGCGCCCGGAGCTGTGCTCGGGCCCCTGGCCCTCCATGCCGTGGGGCAGCAACAGCACCAGCCCCGAGCGCTGCTTCCACTTGTCCTCGGCGGCCACGACGAACTGGTCGAGGATGATCTGGGCGCCGTTGACGAAGTCGCCGAACTGGGCCTCCCACACCACCAGCGCGGCCGGGTTGGTGACGGAGTACCCGTATTCGAAGCCCATGGCCGCGTACTCCGACAGGAGCGAATCGTAGATCCACAGCTTGCTGGGCCGGTCTTCGGTGAGGGCGGCGAGCGGCTGGAACTCCTCGCCGGTGGCGTAGTCCACCAAGGTGGAATGACGGTGCGAGAACGTGCCCCGCCGCGTGTCCTGGCCGGTGAGCCGGACCGACGTGCCTTCGTGGAGGAGGGTGCCGATGGCCAGCAGCTCACCCAGGGCCCAGTCCACTTCGCCGGCGGCGAACATCTTGTCGCGCCCTTCGAACTGGCGGGAAAGCTTGGGGTGGATGGTGAAGCCGTCGGGCAGGTTGTTGAGCGCCTGGTACACGTGGTCGATGACCGCCGCGTCGACCGCGGTGTCCGCCGGTGGTAGCACCCCGCGCGGGGGAATGGCCGGCCGGGCCTTGCCCTCGTCCACCGTCTGGCGGGTGTCGTCGAGTGCTTCCTGGAGGCGCCGCTGGAAATCGGTCAGGGCCTCCTCGGCCTCGTCCAGGTCGATGTCCCCTCGCTTGATCAGCGACTCGGTGTACAGCTTGCGCACGCTGCGCCGGGCATCGATGGCCCGGTACATCAGGGGCTGGGTGTAGCTGGGGTCGTCACCCTCGTTGTGGCCGTGGCGGCGGTAGCAGACCATGTCGATGACCACGTCACGGTGGAACTCCTGGCGATAGGCGAAGGCCAGCTCGGCGACGCGGACGCAGGCCTCGGGGTCGTCGCTGTTCACGTGGAAGATGGGGGCCTGCACCATCTTGGCCACATCGGTCGAATACTCCGAGGATCGGCCCGAATCGGGAGTGGTGGTGAAGCCGAGCTGGTTGTTGATGATCAGGTGGATGGTGCCGCCGACGCGGTATCCCTTGATGTTGGACAGGTTGAGCGTCTCGGCCACCACGCCCTGGCCGGCGAACGCCGCATCGCCGTGGATGAGCACCGGCAGGACCGGGTAGCGACCCGGTGGTTCGATGAGGTCCATCTTGGCTCGGGCCATACCCTCGACCACCGGGTCGACGGCTTCGAGGTGGGATGGATTGGCAGCCAGCTCGATGGCGATGCTGTTGCCGCTGCGGGCCTGGAAGGTGCCGGACTGGCCGAGGTGGTACTTCACGTCTCCCGATCCCTGCACCGAATCGGGGTGGATGGAGTCCTCGAACTCCTCGAACAGCTGGTTGTAGTCCTTGCCCACGATGTTGACCAGCACGTTCAGCCGGCCGCGATGGGCCATGCCGATGACCGCGTCCTCCATGTGGGCATCGGCCGCCTCGTTGAACAGCTTGTCGAGGATGGGGATGGCGCTCTCGGCCCCTTCCAGCCCGAACCGCTTCTGGCCCACGTACTTCGTGCCCAGGAACTTCTCCAGGGCTTCGGCCGCGTTGAGCCGCTCGAGGATGTGGCGTTGCTCGTCCGCGGCGACCTGGTGTTCCACCCCCTCCATGTGCCGCTGGACCCATTCCTTCTGCACGGGGTCCTGGATGTGCATGAACTCCACGCCGATCGAGCGGCAGTAGGCGTCGCGCAGCACCTTGAGGATCTCGCCCAGCGGCATCCGGTGCTGGCCTCCGATGGGTGCGTGGATGCCCATGAGCCCGCCCGTGAGGAACTCCCGCTCGAGGTCCCAGATGGTGAGGCCGTACGTGGCCGGGTCGAGCTCGCTGTGCATCTGGGGCTCGCGCACCCGCAGCGGGTCGAGGTCGGCGATGTTGTGACCGCGGACCCGGTACATGTTGATCAGCATGTTGACCTGGGCCTGCTTCTCGAGCATGACCTGTTCGCGGTCGAGAGGGTTGACGTCGACCCGCCACTTCACCGCCTCGTAGGGCACCTCGACGCTGCGTAGGACATCGACGTAGAAGTCGTCCTCGCCCAGCAGCAGTTCGTGGACCTTCTTGAGGAAGATCCCCGACTCGGCGCCCTGGATGATCCGGTGGTCGTAGGTGGAGCTGATGGTGAGCACCTTGGAGATGCCCAGGTCGGCCAGGGTGGCTTTGTCGGCAGCCTGGTAGGCCGTGGGATAGGCGATGGTGCCGACCCCCACGATCAATCCTTGCCCGGGCATCAGCCTGGGCACCGACTGCACCGTGCCGATGGTGCCCGGATTGGTGAGCGAGACCGTGGTGCCGGCGAGGTCGTCGGGTGACACCTTGTTGGAGCGGACGCGGCGGATGAGCTCCTCGTAGGCGTCGACGAAGGCGTGGAAGCCCAAGGTGTCGGCCGCCTTGATGGACGGCACCATCAGGGTGCGGGTGCCGTCGGACTTCTCGACGTCGACGGCGATGCCCAGGTTGATGTGCTCGTGGTGCACCACCCGCGGTTTGCCGTCGGCATCTTCGACGTAGCTCGAGTTCATCACCGGCACGGCGTCGGCGATGGCCCGCACGACGGCGTACCCGATGATGTGGGTGAACGAGACCTTGCCATTGCGGGTGCGGCCCAGGTAACCGTTGATGATGGAGCGGTTCACCTCCAGCAGCCGGGCGGGAACCTCGCGAAACGAGGTGGCGGTCGGGACCCCGAGGCTGGCCTCCATGTTGGCCACGATGCGGGCCCCGGCGCCGCGGATCGGTTCCCCCTGGGGTTCGGGTCGGGGCACGGGGTCGGCGACCGCCGCCTCTGGCGGGGTGGGCGGTGCGTTGCTGACGGTGGCTGCGGGTGACGGGGCGACGCTGGAGGGTCGCTGGTCGCCGTAGTCGGCGAAGAAGTCCTGCCAGCTCTCGCTCACCGACCCCGGATCGTGCAGGAAGCGGTCGTACATCTCGTCGATGAGCCACGCGTTGGGGCCCATGGTGGGTGCGTTGTCCGGCTCACCGGTGGCGTCGGTCACGTCGGCGAGTCTACGTCCGACGGCTCCGAGCAGGTGGCCCCGGCGCGGGGTCCCGCTCTACCTGAGCTGGCCCGGTATGGTCGTGCGGGATGCGAATCGCCACGTGGAACGTGAACTCGCTGAAGGCCCGTCTCGACCGCGTCGAGGAGTGGCTCGACCTGATCGGGCCCGACGTGTTGTGCCTCCAGGAGACGAAGTTGGCCGACGATGCGTTCCCATCCGACCGGTTCGCCGATCGGGGGTACGAGTCGGTGCACCACGGGCAGGGACAGTGGAACGGCGTGGCCATCCTCAGCCGGGTGGGGCTGGCCGATGCCCGCCCCGACTTCGCCGACGGCCACGAGCCGGACCCCGATGCTCGGGTGGTGTGGGCGACGTGTGGCGGGGTCCGGGTGGCCAGCTGCTACGTCCCCAACGGCCGCTCGCTCGACGATGACCACTACACGTACAAGCTGGCCTGGCTCGATCGGCTGCGGGTGGATCTGGAGACCAACGCGGACCCCGCGGGCCAGGTCGCGGTGCTGGGCGACTTCAACATCGCCCCCGACGACCGTGACGTGTACGACCCGGCGGCGTTCACCGACGCCACCCATGTGAGCCGCGCAGAACGTGCCGCGCTGACGGAGATCTGCGAGTGGGGGCTGCAGGATGTGTTCCGTAGGCACCACGACCAGGCCGGCCTGTTCTCGTGGTGGGACTATCGAGGCGGTAACTTCCACAAACGCATGGGCATGAGAATCGACTTGATCCTGACCACCGAGACCCTCGCGACCGCCTCCCAGATGGTGCTCGTCGATCGCAACGCACGCAAGGGCGAGTCGCCCAGCGACCACGCCCCCGTGTTCGCCGACTTCGCCGTCTGAGTCCACCGCATGCTCATTCCCCTCGAAGAACACGCCCTGCTGGTGTTCTGGACCCAATTGCTCGTCCTGGTGGTCACGGCGCGTTCGTTGGGCTGGATCATGCGGCGCATGGGACTGCCCCGGGTGATCGGCGAGCTGGCGGCCGGCGTGGTGCTGGGTCCGACGCTCTTCGGTCGGGTGTGGCCCGACGGCTTCGAGTGGTTCCTGCCCGACGACGAGGCCCAGTCCGCCGCGCTGCTCGCCGTGGCCTGGGTCGGGATCGCTCTCCTGCTCGTGGTGACGGGCTTCGAGACCGACCTCGCCCTCATCAAGCGCCTGGGCCGGGCGTCGGCCTCGGTCACGGCCTTGAGCCTGCTGGTGCCCCTGGTCGGCGGGCTGGTCGTGGGCTACACCATGCCCGACCAGTTCCTCGGGGCCGACACGTCACGGGGCATCTACGCCCTTTTCGTGGCGCTGGCCCTGTCGGTCTCGTCGCTCGCGGTGATCGCCAAGATCCTGTCCGAGCTGGGGCTGATGCGACGCGATTTCGGCCAGATCACCGTTGCCGCCGGCATGGCGAACGACGTGGTGGGCTGGCTGCTGTTGGCCATCTTCGCCGGCCTGGCCAGCTCGGGCACGGTGTCGTTCTCTGGCGTGGCCACCACGCTTGCCGGTATGGCGGCGTTCGTGCTCGTCACCTTCACCGTCGGTCAACGGCTGGTCGATGCATCGCTACGCCAGGTCCGGCGCAACGGGCCCGATCTGGGCGGTGCCCTCACCGTCGCCATCATCACGATGCTGGCCATGGGTGTGGCCACGCAGGCGCTCGGTATCGAGGCGGTCCTGGGCGCGTTCGTGGCCGGAGTGGTCCTGCACCGTTCCCGCTTCCAACAGCCCGAGGTGCTCGATCGGATCGAGCGCATCACCCAGAGCTTCCTGGCGCCGGTCTTCTTCGCGACGGCCGGCCTGCGTGTCGATCTCGGACTGCTCGACGATTCCACCACGCTCACCTGGGCCGGCATCGTGTTGGCGGTGGCGCTGGTGGCCAAGTTCATCGGCGCCTTCTGGGGTGCCCGCCTGGCCGGGCAGTCCAATCGAGCCGCCGTGGCACTGGGTGCCGGGCTCAACGCCCGCGGCGCGCTGGAGATCGTCATCGCCACGGTCGGGCTCTCCCTGGGTGTGCTCAACGACCGCGCCTACACGGTGATCGTGCTCGTCCCGCTGGTGACCACCGTGGTGGCGTCGGTCACCCTGCGGTGGGTGGTCCGGGACTGGATGGGCTCGCCCGAGGAGCAGGAGCGACTCGAGCGGGAAGAGGCCCTCAGTCGCAACGTCATCGTGCGCACCTCGCGGGTGCTGTTGCCCAGCAAGGGGGGTCCGGCATCCATCGCTGCAGCGCAGGTGTTGCAGTACACGTGGCCCACCGAGTCGGCCGCCACCGTCCTGACCGTGGGTCGCCTCGACGATGCCGATCTCGATCCGCTGCGCAACGTGCTGTTCGATCGCGAGGTCGAGTTCCGTTTCATCGAGTCCGCCACCGATGACCGCGCCGTCGCCGCCGCGGTTGCGGCCGAAGCGCATCTCGGATACGGGGCCATCGCGGTGGGAGCGGCAACCGAGCATCCGGGCGGGCTCCTGTCACCGATGGTGGACGAGCTGTTGAAGACCAGCCCTGTTCCCGTGGTGATCGTCCGCCGGGCGCGAAAGCTCGAGCGGCCCCTGCCGCCAGCCTTCTCCCGCGCACTGGTGCCCGTGACCGGGACGCAGTCCTCCAAGGCCGCACAAGAGGTGGCCTTCAGCATCAGTGAGGATCTGGGGACCGAGGTGGTACTGACCCACGTGGTGAATCGCACGTCGGCGGTGGCGGCCGCCGGCCTGCCCCGCCTCTTCCAGCGGCGACGCGATGAACCCGAACCGGAGATGGCCGTGGCCGAGCGGCTCATGGCCGAGGCCACCGAACGGGCCCAAGGCCACGGGCTGGAGGTACGCCAACTGGTGCGTCACGGCGCGTCAACGGCCGACGAGATCACCCGAGCGGCCCGGGAGGTCGATGCCGACCTCGTGGTCGTGGGCGCTGGTCTGCGCAACGTCGATGGGCGGCCCTTCCTCGGCCACAACGTCGAGACGGTGCTCGAGAACTGCGACGCCACCGTGGTGGTGGTGACCCTGCCGCGTCGTGCCGAGGAGAACAACCACGGCTGAGTCAACCGCCGGTGGTCTGGCCGGCCGCCTGGGTTACCACGGCCAATAGCGCCTGTCCGTAGCGGGCGAGCTTCACCAGGCCGATGCCGGCGACGCTGGACAACTCGTCGATCGAGGCCGGTCGGGCCCGGGCGATGGCCCGCAACGTCTCGTCGTGGAACACGACGAAGTCCGGGACGTCGGCCGCGTCGGCGGCGCGGCGTCGCCACTCCTTCAGCGCGCGCAGCACGGGATCGTCGTCGGTGAGGTCGATGGTGATCTCGCGGCCTTGCGTCTGCTCGAGCTGCCGGCGTTGGGCGGCGATGTGGGCGAGCGGATCGCTGGGACCAACGCCCGAGGTCAGCGACGCGAGGGCATCCTCGATGGCGACGAGGAAGGGCGACGGGGTGCGGCTTGACGGGTGGGATCCGAATTGGCGCTGTTGAGCCCAGCTGAGGTGCAGCTCGCGCTCGGCGCGGGTGATGGCCACGTACATGAGATTGCGCTCTTCGCGCTGCGCGGCCGGGGTCCGGGCGTAGGCGATGGGTACCAGTCCGTCCTCGAGGCCGGCGATGTGCACGATGGGCCACTCCAACCCCTTGGCCGCGTGGAACGTGGCCAGCTCGACGGCATCACCGCTGCCGTCGCCGCCGTCACTGCTGGTGGCCGTGCGCAGCCAGGACACGAAGCCTCCGACCGTGGCACCGCCGTCCAGAGCGAGATGGTCGTGACCGAATCGCACGAACAGGCCGATCGCCGCCCGACGATCGGCCGCGGTGACACCGGCCCCGAGGTCCTCGCGCCGCGCGCCGGTCTCGGTGTCGGCCCCGGTGTCGGCCTCGGTGTCGGGAACGTCGACCTCCATGTCGGCCAGGGCCACGTCGAGGCGCTGGCCGGACCCGA
>JAOUEE010000461.1 GCA_029858875.1 Acidimicrobiia bacterium | reverse complement strand
GAAGAGCGTGACGCCCCACTCGTAGTCGTCGAGGCCGGTCGATCCGGTGATCACCTGGAGGATGCGACCCTTGAACGTGCGGCCCGACGCCCCGTGCTCGTACATGAGCTCCTTGCGGTCGTCGAACGGCAGGGTGAACCAGTTGTGCTCGGCCCCTCGACGCTTCGACATCGGGTAGAAGCACCACGCCGGCTTGTCGTCGGGTGGCAGTTGGGGATACAGCCGCATCTGGCGCATCTCGTCGGGCACACCGGCGGCGTACTCGCTGATCTCGGTGAGCGACACGTAGGAGTCGACCACGTCGAGGCCGGCGGCACCGAGATCGGCCTGGAGGTGGCGCAGCCGCCACAGGTCCGGTCCCAGGGCCATGAATGCCATCTCGGCCTTGTGGCCGAGGATGACCACAGGGACGACTTGCACGCCGTCGTGCTCGGCGGCGCGAACCGCAGCGGCCACCGCGGCGCCATCACAGGCCGGCTGGCGCCGACAGAAGAAGTGGACGACACCGAGGCCGTCGCTGGGGGTCACGGGTTCGGTCACCCGGCCAGTCTGGCAACCAGAGCCTCACAACGCGGTGTCCGGCACCGCGTTGTGAGGATCGGATCAGAAGTCCATGTCGGGCATACCGCCGCCGCCGCCCTCGTCGGGCTTGTCGGCGATGACGGCCTCGGTGGTGAGGAACAACGCCGCGATGGAGCCCGCATTCTGGAGCGCCGATCGGGTGACCTTGGCCGCGTCGATGATGCCGGCCTTCACCAGGTCCTCGTACTCGCCGGTCGCCGCGTTGAGGCCCTTGTTGCCGGTGAGGCCGCGAACCCGTTCGACGACGACACCACCCTCCATGCCGGCGTTCACCGCGATCTGGGTGAGCGGACCCTCGAGGGACCGGGACACGAGGCGAGCACCGGTGGCCTCGTCGGGTGACTTCTTCTGGAGCTTGCCGGCCAGTGCCATGACGGGCTCCTGGGCTCGCAGCAGCGTGACGCCACCACCGGCGACCACGCCTTCTTCGATGGCCGCCTTGGTGGTGCTGACGGCGTCCTCGATGCGGTGCTTCTTCTCCTTGAGCTCGACCTCGGTGGCCGCGCCGACCTTCAGCACGGCGACGCCGCCCGACAGCTTGGCCAGGCGCTCCTGGAGCTTCTCGCGGTCGTAGTCGGAGTCGGTGTTGTCGATCTCACCCTTGATCTGCGCGATGCGGCCGGAGATGTCGCTGTCGTCGCCACCACCCTCGATGATGGTGGTCTCGTCCTTGGTGACCACCACCTTGCGGGCCTGGCCGAGCATGTCGAGTGTGGTGTTCTCGATCTTGAGTCCGATCTCCTCGCTGATGACCTGCCCGCCGGTGAGGATGGCCATGTCCTGGATCATGGCCTTGCGGCGGTCACCGAATCCGGGTGCCTTCACGGCCACGGCGGTGAAGGTGCCCCGGATCTTGTTGACCACCACCGTGGCCAGGGCTTCGCCCTCGACGTCCTCGGCGACGATGAACAGCGGCTTGCCCGACTGCATCACCTTCTCGAGCACGGGGACCAGATCGCGTACGGCCGTGATCTTGGAGCTGACGAACAACAGGTACGGATCGTCGAGCACCGCTTCCATGCGGTCGGTGTCGGTGACGAAGTAGGGCGAGATGTAGCCCTTGTCGAAGCGCATACCCTCGACCAGGTCCATCTCCATGCCCAGGGTCTGACCTTCCTCGACGGTGATGACGCCGTCCTTGCCGACCTTGTCGATCGCCTCGGCGATCATGGTGCCGATCTCGGGATCGGCCGAGGAGATGGCGGCCACGTTGGCGATCTGCTCCTTGTCGCTGGACACGTCCTTGGCGCTGTCGAGGATGGCCTCGACAGCCACCTCGACGGCGGCTTCGATGCCCCGCTTCAGTGACATGGGGTTGGCACCGGCAGCCACGTTGCGCAGGCCCTCCCGGACCATGGCCCAGGCCAGCACGGTGGCCGTCGTGGTGCCGTCACCGGCAACATCATCGGTCTTCTTGGCGACCTCTTTGACCAGCTCGGCCCCGATCCGCTCCAAGGGGTCCTCGAGCTCGATCTCCTTGGCGATGGACACGCCGTCGTTGGTGATGGTGGGAGCTCCCCACTTCTTCTCGAGAACGACGTTGCGGCCCTTGGGGCCGAGCGTGACGCGAACGGCGTCGGCCAGCTGATTCATGCCGCTCTCGAGGCCACGGCGTGCGTCCTCGTCGAAACTGATGGTCTTGGCCATGATGTTTGCCTCCAGTGAGGGGGATCCCGGTCGGTTCGATCGGTTGGCACTCGCATGGTGCGACTGCTAATCCAACCAGCTGACCTGCCCCATCGCAACATCGGGGCACGGGTTTCGCGTGAGTGGCCGGTCGGCATGGTCCGGTTGGATCAATCCGGGCCGTTCGCATCAAGGCGTCGCCGGATGGTCCGAAGAAGAAGCATGGCCAGCGTGCTCATCGTCGAATCGGACCAGGGCTTTCGGGTATTCGCCCAGGTGATCTACCGCGACGCCGGACATCGGGTGACCTGCGCCGGCGATGCCGACCAGGCCCTCACGATGCTGGAGTCGGGGCGCTTCGACGTCGCCCTCATCGGCGGCCTCTCGGGTGGGACCT
>JAOUEE010000114.1 GCA_029858875.1 Acidimicrobiia bacterium | reverse complement strand
GCCATGAAGGGAGTGGCGCCACCGAGATCGGCTCGATCGGGCAGCACGAAGGATCGTTCGTGCCCGAGGCACCGGATGATGCTGGCCAGGTAGTCCCAGCGGCCGGCGCCCAGGCCGGCGCCGTGTTCGCGGAGCTCGTACAGGATCTCGTCCATCTCGAAGGCCGCGGTGATGGTCTCGACGATGACGGTGGCCTTGACGGATCCCCGCGGTATTCCGAGTGCATCCTGGGAGTGGCAGAACACGTCGTTCCAGAGGCGGGCCTCGAAGTGGTTCTCCAGCTTGGGCAGCGAGAAGTAGGGGCCCGAACCGTTGTCCAGCAACGTTCGTGCACTGTGGAACATGACCATGCCGAAGTCGAACACGCTGGCCGACATCGGTGCGTCGTCGACCAGCACGCGGCTCTCGTCGAGGTGCCAGCCGCGCGGTCGTACCACCATGGTGGACGGGGTCGCCCGGTCGGTCACCGGCAGCAGGCCGTGGAGGGCATCGCGAACAGCAGCGTGGCCGCCGATGATGTTGGACCAGGTCGGCGAGGTGGCGTCCTCGAAGTCGGCCATGAACACATTCGCCCCCGAGGACAGCGAGGCCACCACGGTCGCCCGGTCGACCGAGCCGACGAGCTCCACCCGTCGGTCGAGCAGGTCTGGTGGTGGCGGCGCGATCTGCCAGGCGCCGCCCCGCACCGCGGCGGTGTGGTCGAGGAAGTGTGGCCGCTCGCCCTGACGGAAGCGGGCGAGTTGTTCCTGGCGGGCGACGAGCAGGTCCGCCCGACGGGTCCGGAAGCGTCGTTCGAGATCGGCCAGGAACGCCCGCGCCGAGGCGGTGAGCGGCTCGTCGGTGGGTGCGGTGACGGTGGCGGTGCGATCGACCATGTGCGGATCCCGGGAGGGCGGCGCGAAATAGGAAGTGTCGCCAGTGTGAGAAAGAAGTCCCGGACATTCCAGGCGAATGGTCGGAAAGATCCCCATGAAATCACCTATGTGCGAAAGATCGTTCGATATTGTTGCGGCTATGACGCGTACGGCCATCGATCCCCTGGTGCTCGGCCACCGGCTGCGGTACGCCCGGCGCCAGACCGGGTTGACGCTGGCGCAGCTGGGCGAGCGGGTGGGTCGGAGCGCGCCCTACCTGTCACAGCTGGAGAACGGCAAGGTCGAGCCCAAGCTGGGTCTGCTGGACGACCTCGCCGCCGCCCTCGATGTGGGGGTGGCCGAGCTGCTCGATCCGGCCCCTCCGCCCGACCGTCGGTCCCAGCTGGAGATCCGCCTGGCCCACGCCCAACAGGATCCCCGCTACCGATCCCTCGGGCTCGACGACCTGCGCATCTCGGCCAAGGTGTCCGTCGAGGTCCTCGAGCATCTCGTGGGACTCTTCGACGCCCTGCCCAGCGCGACCGACGATGTCGACGACGGGGCCCGGCGCCAACGAGCCGGCGATCGGGCCCGGCTGGCCAACATCGCGCTGCGTCGCGAGATGACCGAACGCAACAACTACTTCCCCGACATCGAGGTCGAGGCCACCAAGGCCCTGGCCGCCGTGGGGTACAGCGGTCGAGGACCGCTCTCGGAGCGATTGCTCACCGACCTGGTGGCCCACTACGGCTTCTCCGTGGAGCGGGTGCGGGGGATGCCCCGCACCGCCCGATCGATCACGGATAGGGATCGCCGCATCATCTACATCCCCCAACGCGACGACCTCAAGGTGCGGGCGGCCCGGTCGGTCGTGCTCCAGACACTCGGGCACTTCGCCCTCGATCACACCGACACCACCGACTTCGGCGAGTACCTACGCCAGCGCATCGAGTCCAACTACTTCGCCGCGGCCATTCTGGCGCCCGAGGAGCCGGCCCTCGAACTCCTCGCGGCCGAGAAGGCCGACGGCGACCTGTCGATCGAGGACCTCAAGGAGCGCTTCTACATCTCCTATGAGATGGCCGCCCATCGATTCACCAACCTGGCCACCGAGAAGCTGGAGATCCCGGTGCACTTCCTGCGCACCGACCCCGACGGCGTGATCACCAAGGGGTACCAGAACGACGGCATCGACTTCCCGACAGACGCCGACGGGGCACTGGAGGGCGAGCGGGTGTCGCGTCAGTGGGGCGCTCGCCAGGCGTGGAACAGCAACGAGGACTTCCTGCTGCACTACCAGTACACCGATACCGACCACGGCGCGTTCTGGTGCGTGACCTACATCGAGAACCTGAGCGACCGCACGCCGTACGCGGTGACGCTCGGCACCACCGAGCCCTACGCCCGCTACTTCCGTGGACGCGAGACCATCCGTCGACTGTTCGCCGCCCCCCATGACGCGCCGCCCGATCCGGCGTTGGTCGAGCGGTGGGAGGATGTGGCCTGGCCGTCGGCGGCCGAGCGCAGCCACGTACTGACCGCCCTGCCGCCCTCCGAGCGGGAGTTCAGCCCGTTCCCCGGCGTCGACCTGGTCGACGTCTACCGCTTCCTCGATCGCCAACGCCCCGGTCTCGGCTGACCGGCAACAGGCTCCGACCCGGCAATGACCGCTCACGGGATGGGAGTCGGTGACCGGTGGGCGGGCGGTGCCCTACGCTCGGGTCGATGTCGACGATTCGGACATTCTGTCGGGTCTGTGAGCCCTCCTGTGGATTGGTGGCCAACGTCGAGGACGGCCAACTGGCGCGGGTGCAGGCCGACCGTGACCATCCGGTCACCAAGGGATTCGCGTGCGCCAAGGGCATCGCCACCTTCGACATCCACCACGATCCCGACCGGGTCGACCAGCCCCTGCGTCACTTCGACGGCGAGCTCAGGCCGGCGAGCTGGGACGAGGCGCTGGCCGACATCGCCCGTCGCCTCCAGCGGGTACTCGATCGTCACGGCCCGTCGGCGGTGGGGCTCTACGGGGGCAACCCGCTCGGGTTCAATGCCCTCGGCTACCTGAGCCTCGGCGCGTGGCTGGGCCAACTGGGCGCCATCCGGTCGTTCTCCGCCGGCACCCAGGACTGTGCCAACAAGTTCGCGGGCAGCCAGGCCGTGTTCGGCAGCCGCACCGTCCACCCGCTGCCCGACATCGAGCGGGCCGAGCTGATCTTCGTCATCGGAGCCAATCCCCGGGCATCGAAGGGCAGCTTCATCTCGTTGCCCAACATGATCCAGCGCCTGCGGGAGGCGCACCAGCGGGGGGCGACCGTCCACTTCGTCAATCCTCGTCGCATCGAGACGGTCGACGGTGGTGTGGGCGACACCGTCCTGCTCCGCCCCGACACCGATGTGTACTTCATGGCCGGTCTCCTGCACGAGCTGCGGGCCACGGGCGGTTGGCGCCGTGAGGTGCTCGATGCCCACGGCACGAATGTCGACGAGCTCGAGCGCTTCGTCGACGACTATCCGGTGGAGCGGGTGGCCGAGGTCACCGCGATCGATGCGTCCACCCTGCGAGATCTGGCCCGTGAGATCCGCCAGGCCGACGGCACCGCCTTCTACATGTCGACCGGCGCCAACATGGGCCGCCAGGGCACCTTGGCCTACTGGCTGATGCACATGTTGAGCCTGGTCACCGGCAACCTCGATCGCGTGGGTGGCAACCTCCCGTCCATCGGCTTCTATCCCAACGCCCGCGCCGGCAAGGCTGACTTCGGGGCCGGCTTCTTCGAGTCGGAGTTCGGACGTCTGCGACGGGGGAACCTCCCGGGCAACCTGTTGTCGCACTACATCCTCGACGTCGAGGAGCCCATCCGCGCCCTGGTCGTGGTGGCCGGCAACCCGCTCCTGTCGATCGGTGGCGAAGAACGGCTGCGCAAGGCCTTCTCGCAGCTCGAGCTGGTGGTGCTCGTGGATCTGTACGCCAACGCCACCGCCGAGTACGCCGATTGGGTGCTGCCGGCGGCCGATCAGTTCGAACGGGCCGACCTCACCGTGATCGGGTTGGGGCTCCAGGCCCAACCATTCGTGCAGTACACCGACCAGGTCGTGGCGCCCCGGCACGAGCGTCGAGAGGAGTGGTGGATCTTCGCCCGCCTGGCCCAGGAGATGGGTCTGGACTCGCCCTTGGATCGCGGCGGGGCCGAGGAGCACTGGGGCAAGTACGACCACATGCTCGCCGCCAGCGGCCTGAGCCTCGAAGCGCTTCGTGCCTCGCCCGGCGGCGTGATCGAACTGCCCGGTCTGCACGCGGGACGGTTCTTCGACGAAGTGGTGCAATTGCCCGACGGTCGGGTGGACTGTTGCCCCGAGGCCTTCGACACCGCCCGCCGGCGCTGCCGCGAGATGTTCGACGAGATGCGCGGCGTCGCCGACGGACTCCTGCTGATCACGCGGCGTGACTCGTTCATGCACAACAGCTGGATGCACAACGTGCCCGGCCTGAAGAAGGCGGGCCACGACCACAATCCGCTGTGGCTCCACCCAGCCGACGCCGAGGCCCGGGGCCTGGTCGAAGGGACCGAGGTGCGAGTCTGGAACGACCACGGCGAGGTGGTGCTGCCACTGGCCCTCGACGAGGCCCTCGGTCGCGGTGTCGCCGCCGCGGCCCACGGTTGGGGCAACGCCGGGGCGCCGGGGATGTCCGTGGCTCGGGCCCATCCCGGCGTCAACATCAACCGGTTGCTGCCCGTCGGCCCGGGCAGCTTCGAGGAGCTCAGCAGTCAGGCCCACATGACGGGTGTGCCCATTCGGGTGGAACCGGCCTGACCGGCTGTTCAGGCGGTGGGACGGTTGGCCGGACGCGACCGGCTGAGGTGGGCTCCGGCGTCGGCCAGGAAGAACTGTCCGGTGATGCACCGGGCCAGGTCCGAGCACAAGAAGACGGCCAGGCGGGCCAGCTCGTCCGGTTCGGTACCGCGGCGTAGGGGAGTGGCCTCGACCAGGGCCCGGTAGTGCTCGGGCGGGAGGGCCGCCTCCACCGTCTCGGTGAGCGTGGTGCCCGGGGCGATGGCATTGACCCGGACCCCGCTGGGACCCAACTCCACGGCCAGGGTCTGGGTGAGGTGGTTGATGGCCGCCTTGGCTGCGCCGTAGCCGGCCATGTTGGGGGCCGGGCGGGTGGTCTCACCCGATGTGACGTTGAGCATGACGCCCCCTCCCGCCTCCACCAGGATCTGCGCCTCGATCATGGCGGCCACGGCGGTGATGACCAGGTTCTGGTCGAACACGTCTCGCAGCTGGCCTGGTGTCATGGCCAGCCAGGGGGCCGAGCCCTGCGGTCCCATCATGCCGATGTTGTTGACGGCGATGTCGAGACCACCCAAGGAGTCGGCGGCCTCGCCGATCATGGCCTGGAGGCGAGCGTCGTCGCGGGCATCGCCGACGATCACCGTGGCCGATCCCCCCTCACCCTCGATGAGGGCAGCGGTTTCGGCCGCCGGGTCGGGGCGCGCGTCGATGACCGCCACGGACGCGCCGGCGCGGGCCAGCCAGCGGGCGATCTCTCTCCCGATGCCGGCGCCCGAACCGGTGACGACCGCTCGCTGACGGTGCAGGTCGATGCTGATGGTCATGGCCCCAGCAGTGCTCGCAGCCGGTCGAGGGTGTCACGACCCCAGGCCGCCACGCGGTCGGGGTCGGTGCCACCCAGCGGATGGTCGACCACCACCAGCCGGGCGTCGGTGAACTCGAGCTCCTGCGCGGTGATGGTGGCCAGCTCGGCGAAGCGCTCGGTGGCGAACAACACCGTGGGAACGCCGGCCCGCTCGAGGTGGACGAGGTCGTGGACACTCCACGACGTGCAGCTGCCTCAATCGGCTGAGCCGGTGAGCACCACCTGGACCTCGCGGGTCATGCCGTCGAGCACCTGATCCTTGGCCGCCAGCGCGGCGTTCTTGGTGTCGGTGCGCACCACCTGGGCGCCGGTGGCCGCACACAGCGCATCGGCCGCTGACCTCAGGAGGACATCGGCGTTGGGCTTGGTGTTGTCGAGGATGCCGATGCGCACGCCTTCGAGGGTGGCCGGGGCCGGGGCCCGCTGGGTGGCGGGGCGGTCGATGGTCCCCTCGGGTGTGTGGATACGAATGCTCATCGTTACCTCGGTGGGTCAGGTGTCCAGGGCCATGGTGACACTGGTGGTCATGCCCCAGCTGGGAATGACGCAGGAATGTTTGCCGGCGCCGCCCACCACCAACACCTTGATGTTGTCGACCTGGCCCGTCGGAGGGATCAAGTCGTCGTCGGCGGCCGCGTTCATCTCGTCGGTCCAGACCCGGAGGTCGAAGTGGGCTCGGTATTCGCCGGCCGGCCGGCGGGCGTGGTCGAACAGCCATTGGGCCACGTCGCCCCGGTCGAAGCCCGCATCGGCGATGGTGCGGGCGTGCTCCGGGCAGAGACCGACGAAGAACTCGCCGGTCGCGATGCAGGCGTTGTTGGCCCCGAAGGTCGTCATCAGCGAGGAGGCCTTGCCCAGGATTCGCTCGGCCGAGGCGCTCTCCATGTCGTGGAAGTTGTGCGGGTTCTCCCCACAGTGCACGGTGACGGCCGACGGGGCGTCGACGCCGACGCTGGCGGCGTACGAGCCCCACGGGCTGGCCGGCTCGTTCTCGGCCACGCAGTAGGTGTATTTGGACGGCTGACCCTGGGTGCTGGCGTCGCCCGCCCCCGGGACGGCGCCGGCGATGTGCAACAGCACGAATCGAAGGGCGCGACCCACCGTGGCGTTGGCTCGGTTGCCGGGCCCGAAGGCCCCGAGGCCACCGTTGAATCCGACCTGGTCGACGACGGCCCCGTGCACGATCAGCAGCGGTGCCACCGGATGGGTGGTGGCGTTGACCCCCCGCAGATTGATCTGCGGCTGGGCCAACGCCCGCACCGCAGCGACGAGCACCGCCATGGTGTCGGGACGGCAACCGGCCAGCACCGCGTTGACGGCGATGGCCCGGCGATCGGCCCGGCCGTCGCGCGGCGCCAGTACCGCCACCACCTCGTCTGGATCGGCACCCCCGAGCATCAGGTCAACCCGTTCGGCGGTCGGTGCGATCAGCGGTAGTCCGTCACCCCAGCCCCGCGATTCGAACTCGGCCAGGATGGCCTCGGGCGACTCGTCGGGCAGCTCGATCATGCGTTCAGTGTCGTCGCGCCCGGGGTGTGACCGTCAAGCCGGCCAGCCCGGCCGGATGGCCCGTGACTCGTCGAGGGTCGTCGTCGCTTCGGCTGATGGCCCCGTCAGGACGGGCGATTCACGGTGATCGTGCTGACCACGTTGGCGGCGGCGTCGTAGGTGAGCCCCGGGGCCGCCACCGACACGACCGTCCAGGTCGTCGAGGGACGGTTGCTGTTGAGGTTCCACTGGGTCATGGAACACGTACCCGAACTGTCGGTCACGCACGAGGTGTCACTGACGAAGGGCTCGGACCACTCGGCCTCGATCGACGCGCCGTTCACCGGGTTGGAACCGCCGTCGGTGACGCTCACCTCGACGGTCGCCACCCATTTGCCGCCTGACCAGTTCGCGGCCGACGCCAATGCGGAGATGAACACCGTTCCCGGGGGAGCGGTGGTGCTGGGCGGCGGCGTCGTGGTCGTCGGCGGAGCGGTCGTGGCGGGGGCGGTGATGGTGACTCCGGACTCCTCGGGCACACCGATGCTGCTGCCGCGCTCGTCCAGCTCGCTGGTGACGCCATCCTCCAAGGTGCTCAGGCCGGCCATCACCAGGAGCATGATGGCCCCGAGCGCCAGGGCGTATTCGACGACGCTCGCGCCCCGGTGCGGCGAAGGAATGTGCCGTCGGTTCATCGCAGCAGTCCCACGAACTGGTTCACGCCGACCAGGTTCGGAGCGTTGGGATCGTCGAGCTCACCCGGGAGCATCCCGGTCGGGAAGATGAATGTCGTCATGGCGTTGACCTTGTCCGAGGCGACGGAGTCGGAGTAGTAGACGCCCGGATCGAACACGGTCTCGCACCCGCTGTTGCTGCAGTTCCCGCCGTACACGCGCTGGATCCACACCGCTTCGAATTCGACGAAGACGACACCCGTGGTGCCGCCCAGCTGCGACGCAGTGAGGTTCAGTCGGGGGATGTAGGCGAAGCGTGGGCTGTACTGCAGATCCCACAGGTCGTACGCCCCGCGGGTGGCGGTATTGCGGGAGAACACCGGATCGGAGCAGGTGCCCGAGCAGCCGCTGGGAGACTCGGCCGGCGAGAGGGCGCCGCCGTCATCCCAGTCGAGGCCCGAATAGTGGGTGATGCAGCGGTTGAGCAGCTTGGTCATCCGCGTCGCCCGCGGCACCGTGGTCAAGTGGGCCTCGATGGGGTCGGGCAGGGCCGACATGATGCCGTCGTTCTCGGTGTCCATGCCGCCGGTCTCGCCCACGAACTGGTTGCGGTAGCACGAGACAGGCACATCGTGACCCCACAGGTCCGATGGGATGAACTCCCACAGTGGCGTGTCATCGAGATCGCGACCGAGGACGGATGTGTCGGGCAATGCCCATGAGAGACGCCCGGTCCGTTGCAGCCGGGCATCACCGCCGTCGGGAAAGCCGGTCCCGGCCATGATTCCTTCACCCAGGATCTGGGGGGTGTTGCCGGTGAGGGTGGTGGCCGCGTTGGGTCGCGGCGGACTGCCACACGTGTCGCTGTCGCCGACCGCGGTGAAGCCGTGCGGGTCCTCCCCGTAGAGCGACAGCAGGTGGTCGATGCCCTGGGCGATGTTCACCGGAACCCGATTGCGGCCATTGCCCACGCAGTCGGGCGTCGTTCCTGCATCGACATCGCCGTGGAACCCGAAGTTCAGGAAGCCGAAGTTGCCCGAGGACGCGCCCGAGCACATGGGGTCGGGGACGTTGCCCGCGCCCACCTTCACGCACTCGAACGTGCCGGCGTCGGCCGCCAGACCGAACGGCAAGACGTTGCCCAGCCCGGGGTTGTCCAGCCCGGCGATGGCCGAGGCGGAGTGCTCGAGGTCGGCGATGCCGAAGACCCCGGCGAACGAGGTCCCGAGCGACCGCGTCGGAACCGCGACGCGAACCGCCGTGCGGCCGGCGTTGAAGGAGACGCAGTTGGCCGTCGGGTGCGGCGTGAAGTCCGCGGGGATCTCGGCCACGTCGCACGAGTCGAGCTCTGCCGCGCTGAAGGGTGTCTCGCGGGGTCCGCTGAGCAGAGTCTGCGCTGAGGTGGCCACCGCGTCGTCGGACACGATGGTGTCCTGGATGGCACCCAATGCGGCCACGTCGGCCAGGCTCTGGTCGTTGCGGCGCTCGTTGTAGAGCATGGCGATGTCGGTGGCGAAGGCCGCCATCGCGATGGTGACCATCATCGTGGCCAGCACGAGGTAGATCACCACCCCCCGCTCGCGACGCCGCGCACGCCCGGCCGAGTGCGGCCTCATGGACACGTGTAGGGAGTGTTCATCGACTCCCACGTCGCTTGCTGTTCGAGCCGGAAGTCGAGCTCGCTCTCGAGGGTGACGTACCGGAAGATGGGATCGAGGTAGCCGGTCAGCTGTTGGTAGTCACGGCTGACGGTCACCGTCCCCAGATCGCCGACGTCGGATTCGGTGACGTCGGCCAGCTCGATCTGGATCGACGTCCCCGAGGCCTCCTCGAGTCGAGTGCATCCGAGCGCGGCGATGCCCCAGGCCTGCGTCGCCGGATTCAGGTTTCCCGGATTGATGTTGACTGCCGTGAGGCGAGCCGTCTCGCGGGCACCGTGGCGCACATCGAGGTGCTGCGTGAAGCTCCAGCCGAATTCGATGATGGCGAACAGGAAGAGGAACAACAGCGGTACGACGAGGGCGATCTCGACGAGAGCGCCGCCCCGTTCCCGGGATGAGTGGTGTCGCGAGATCGGGCGCATGTAGGTCCATCGGCCCGGTCTGCTCACAACTTGATGGGCAATGTCACCTTTCCGGACCGGCTTGGTCAGTCCCACTGGCGGAACCGGCGACAGTGACGATCAGAGCGAGGCGAGGAAGCTCACCAGACGATCTTCGAACTCGGCGGCACCCTCCCGGTGGGGCCAGTGGCCGGCTCCCTCCACGGCGAGCAGTTCCACCGGCGCATCGAAGCGGGTCTTCGATGCCCGGTACGGACCCAGGTCGCCGCCGAAGTCGGCATCCCCAGCAACGAGCAGGCCGGGGCAGGCCACCCGGAACTCGCTGGCCGGATCGGGTCGCAGCGAGAGATCCCGGTACCACTGGAGCGCCTCGTGGAGCACCCGCGGGTCGGCCAGCAACTGCTTGGCCCGGGCCACGGTCTGGTCACGATCGGCTCCGGTCCAGTCGGGCGACCATCGCCGGTAGAGCGTGTCGATGTAGGCCAGGTCGTTGCGGGCGGTCCGACGATCAGACCGCGGCGCCTTGAAGTACCAGAAGTGGCGGACCGCCCAGGCCAGTTTGGGCGAGGGGCGCAGGGCGGCCGGGTGGGGGATGGCGATGGGGACGACACCGTCGACGCGGTCCGGCGCTTGGGCGAGCGCGCTCCACAGACACGAGGCGCCCCAGTCGTGACCGGCCACGACCGCCCGGTCGATGTCGAGGGTGTCGAGCAGGCCGATCACGTCCTGGCCGATCTCGGCGCGGGAATACCCCCGGCCGGGAGTGATGGTGTCGGGGTGATAACCGCGCAGGTAGGGCACCACGGCCTGCCAACCCGCGGCGGCCACGGCGGTGGCTGTATCGGCCCATGACTCGGGTCCGTCCGGGAAGCCGTGGAGCAGCACGATCGCCCG
>JAOUEE010000460.1 GCA_029858875.1 Acidimicrobiia bacterium | reverse complement strand
CGGCGTGCGGCCTCGCTACTACGCCGACGACGGCGAGGATGCCCTCATCATGTGGGCCCATGGGGTGGCCGAGCCCGACTTCGTCCACCGGCTCGACGCGCTGGCCGGAGAGCTCGTCGGTCGGGCCATCCACCACCCGGTCGTCGACGAGCTGCTCGACGCGCCCGCCGGCATCGAGGTGCGCTCATGACAGCCGACACCATCCTCGGTATCGAGACCTCGTGCGACGAGACGGCGGCGGCCGTCGTGGTGGGGGCCACGCGGGTGCTGTCCTCGGTGGTGTCGAGTCAGGTCGACCTCCACGCCCGATACGGCGGGGTCGTTCCCGAGATCGCCAGCCGAGCCCACGTGGAGCTGCTGGCGCCGGTGGTGGCCCAGGCGACGATCGAGTCGGGAGTGGCCGACTCCGACATCGAAGCGGTGGCCGCCACGGCCGGGCCCGGCCTCATCGGTTCGCTGTTGGTCGGCGTCAGCGCGGCCAAGGCGCTGGCCCTGGTCTGGGACGTGCCCTTCGTCGCGGTCAACCACTTGGAGGCGCACCTCTACGCCGCCTTCCTCGAGGAGCCCGAACTCGAGCTGCCCATCGTGGTGCTGCTCGTATCGGGCGGCCACACCATGCTCGTGCACATGGTCGGGCACGGGCAGTACCGCATGATGGGATCCACCCTCGACGACGCCGCCGGCGAGGCGTTCGACAAGGTGGCCCGCTATCTCGGCCTCGGATACCCCGGGGGCCCGGCCATCGACACCCTGGCCATGGAGGGCGATCCCTCGGCCATCTCCTTCCCCCGGGCGATGCGCGACGAGGGTCTCGACTTCTCGTTCTCGGGGCTCAAGACCGCCGTGGTGAACCACGTGCGCAAGCACCCCGACGTCGGCGCGGCCGACGTGGCCGCCTCGTTCCAGGAGGCGGTGGTGGACGTGCTCACCCTCAAGGCCCGGCGGGCCGCGGCCGAGGTGGGGGCCAAGGGCTTGTGTCTGGCCGGCGGGGTGGCGGCCAACTCCCAGCTGCGGGAGCGCCTACTCGATGTCTGCGTGGCCGACGACCTGCAGGCCTTCCTGCCCAGCCGAGCGATGTGCACCGACAATGCCGCCATGGTGGCGGCGGCCGGATGGTGGCGCTTGCGGGACCACGGCCCGACGCCACTCGACGCCGGGGCCGACCCCGGGGCCGGGCTGCCCACAATTTAGTGCGGCTCTCGCGTTGCGGGATCTGACCGCGCGGGCCTAGCCTTGGCACTCGCCATAGGAGACTGCTAACGCTCGCAGTCCGTGTTTGCTCAACAGGAGACGTGCATGAACCTGCAGCCCCTCGAAGACCGCATCGTGGTGCGGCCCAGCGAATCGGAAGAGACCACCGCCAGCGGTTTGGTCATTCCCGACACGGCCAAGGAGAAGCCCCAACAGGGTGAAGTCCTCGCCGTCGGACCGGGTAAGCGGTCCGAGACCACCGGGGAAGTGATTCCCAATGATGTCGGCGTCGGCGACACCGTCGTGTACAGCAAGTACGGCGGCACGGAGATCACCTCCGGCGGCGAAGACCTCCTCATCCTCAATGCTCGCGACGTGCTCGCGATCGTGAAGTAGGGGTCCCGCATGCCGAAGATCCTCAAGTTCGACGAAGACGCGCGCCGTGGCCTCGAGGCCGGCGTCAACAAGCTGGCCGATGCGGTCAAGGTGACACTCGGCCCCAAGGGCCGAAACGTGGTGCTCGACAAGAAGTTCGGTGCGCCCACCATCACCAACGACGGTGTGTCGATCGCCCGCGAAGTGGAGCTCGAAGACCATTTCGAGAACATGGGCGCCCAGCTGGTGAAGGAGGTGGCCACCAAGACCAACGACGTCGCCGGTGACGGCACCACCACGGCCACCGTGCTGGCCCAGGCACTGGTGCACATCGGCCTCCGCAACGTGGCCGCCGGTGCCAATCCCATGGGCCTCAAGCGAGGCATCGAAGCCGCGGTCCAGGCGGCCGTCGAGTCCATTCACAAGCAGGCCGTGCAGGTCGACGACAGCAAGGATCAGATCGCCAACGTGGCGTCCATCTCTGCGGCCGACGCCACGGTCGGCGCCGTCATCGCCGATGCCATCGACAAGGTGGGCAAGGACGGCGTGGTCACGGTGGAGGAGTCCAACACCTTCGGCATGGACCTCGACTTCGTCGAGGGCATGCAGTTCGACAAGGGCTACCTGTCCCCGTACTTCGTCTCCGACCCCGAGCGCCAGGAAGCCGTGCTCGAGGAGCCCTACATCCTGTACAACCAGGGCAAGATCACGTCGGTGCAGGAGCTGCTGCCCGTGCTCGAGAAGGTCATGCAGAGCGGCAAGCCGCTGATGATCGTCGCCGAGGACATCGAGGGCGAGGCCCTGGCCACCCTGGTGGTCAACAAGATCCGCGGCACCTTCAACTCGGTGGCGGTCAAGGCCCCCGGGTTCGGTGAGCGCCGCAAGGCGATGCTCCAGGACATGGCCATCCTCACGGGTGGTCAGGTCATCGCCGAAGAGGTGGGCCTCAAGCTGGACGGTGTCGGACTCGACATGCTCGGTTCGGCCCGCAAGGTGGTCATCACCAAGGACGACACGACCATCGTCGAGGGCGCCGGCACC
>JAOUEE010000113.1 GCA_029858875.1 Acidimicrobiia bacterium | reverse complement strand
CGCCGAAAGCGTCACCAACGCCATGGTCGTCCCCACCATGCTCAGTCGCATCGTCGATCGTCTCGACGAGCGCCACCTCACCATCCCCTCGCTGCGGGCCATGTCCTACGGCGGGGGCAAGATGCCGCTCCCCATCATCGAGCGGGCCCTCGAGCTGCTTCCGGGCACCAACTTCGTCAACGCCTACGGACTGACCGAGACCAGCTCCACCCTGAGCCTGCTCGGCCCCGATGATCACCGCGAAGCACTCGCCAGCGACGACCCCGACGTGCGGGCCCGACTGGCCTCGGTGGGACGACCGTTGCCGTCGGTCGAGATCTCGATCCGCGACGAGAACGGCGCCCCCGTACCGGCCGGCACACCGGGCGAGGTGTGGGTCCGAGGAGAGCAGGTGTCGGGCGAGTACGTGGGCAAGGGATCCCGGGTCGACGCCGAGGGGTGGTTCCCCACCAACGACGGCGGTCATCTGGACGACGCGGGATATCTGTTCGTCAGCGGTCGCATCGACGACGTCATCATCCGCGGCGGCGAGAACATCTCCCCCGGCGAGATCGAGGACGTGATCATCAGCCACCCGGCGGTGATGGACGCCGCGGCCATCGGCGTTGCCGACCAGCAGTGGGGCGAGGTGATCGCGGTGGTGGCCGTCCCCGATCACGGCGCCTCCGTGGAGCCCGACGAGCTCATCGAGCTGGTCCGATCGCAGCTGCGGGGGTCGAAGGTGCCCGAGCACGTGGTGTTCCGCTCCGAGCTGCCGTACAACGAGACGGGCAAGCTGCTGCGCCGGGTGCTCCGGGACGAGCTCGCCCATCTGGGAGACGGGTCGATCTGACATGTCGGCCCCCGCCCGCCGACTGACCGTCGACGAGGCGCTGGCCCTGATCGGTGGCGGTGTCGTCGATCTGGAGATCGGCATCATGCGAGATGTGCCGCTGGTGGTGCTCGAGGGCGAGCGGGCCGACCCGCGCCTGACCGCCCTCCGATGGCTGCCGGTCGTGGTGGCCGTCGAAGGCGATCCCGAGCGCCACCCGCTACGGATGATGGCCGACGTGGTGGTGACCGCTGACCGCCTGGGCGAGATCGAGACCCGTGTGACCGCCAATCCCCAGGCGGCGGTGACCCTGGTGCAGGTGCTGCGGGCCACGCGTGCGCTGTCGATGCGCGACGGCCTTGCGCTCGAGTCCATGGCCTTCGCCACCCTGCAGGGTGGCGACGAGTTCGCCACCTGGCTGGCCGGGCAGGGCCGCCGAGTCCGTCGGCCCGATCCCTCACCCGCCGTGCTGGTCGAGCGCCACGAGGGCACCGCCCGGCTCACCATGAACCGGCCGCGCCTGCGCAACGCCTTGTCGGTACAACTGCGCGACGCGCTGGTGGACGCCCTCCGGGCGGTCACCGTCGATCCCGACGTCGCCAACGTGGTCGTCGCCGCCAACGGCCCGGCCTTCTGCATCGGTGGTGACCTGGCCGAGTTCGGCAGCGGCGTGGACCCGGCCACCGCCCACCAGATCCGCCAGAGCGCCAATGTGGCGCCCTATCTGGTGGAGATCGCCGACCGGCTCACGATGGAGGTTCACGGTCCGACAGTGGGTGCCGGCGTCGAACTGGCCGCCTTCGCCGCCACCGTGCGGGCCCGGCCCGACGCCACCTTCTCGCTCCCCGAGGTCAGCATGGGCCTCATCCCCGGTGCCGGCGGCACCGTGAGCCTCGGCCACCGCATCGGTGTGTGGCGCACGGCCGAGCTGGCGCTGACCGGTCGCCCCATCGACGCGGCGACGGCCCTGGCCTGGGGCCTGGTCGACGAGGTGTCCCCGCCGGCCACCTGATCCCGCGCCCGACCGGCCGTGCCGTGCGATCCATGGCCCATCACGACCAGTGCGGGGTCGGTCCGGGTCAGACGAGGGGGTGAGGCGGGGTCAGAGGCGTTCGAGAATGGTGACGTTGGCCTGCCCGCCGCCTTCGCACATGGTCTGGAGGCCCCACCGGCCGCCGGTGCGCTCGAGTTCGTTGAGCATGGTGGTCATCAGCCGGGCACCGGTGCAGCCGATGGGGTGGCCGAGAGCGATGGCCCCGCCGTTGACGTTGACCAACTCGTGGGGGATGTCGTGTTCCTTCATCCATGCGATGGGCACCGATGCGAAGGCCTCGTTGCACTCGAACAGATCGAAGTCGTCCACCTTCATCCCGGTCTTTGCCAATGCGTACTCGGTCGCCGGAATGGGGCCGGTGAGCATGTAGATGGGGTCGGCGCCCCGCACACTGATGTGATGCACCCGGGCCCGGGGGTGCAGCCCGTGATCCTTCACCGCCTGCTCGGACGCCACCAACAACGCGGCCGCGCCGTCGCTGATCTGGCTGGCCAGGGCGGCGGTGACTCGGCCCCCCTCCTCGAGGGGCGCCAGGGACGCCATCTTCTCGAGCGATCCGCCGCGCCGAGGTCCCTCATCGACGGTCACCTCGCCGTAGGGCGCGATCTCCCGCTCGAAGCGTCCCTCGTCGATCGCGGTGATCGCTCTCTGGTGGCTCTCGAAGGCGAACAGTTCCATCTCGTGCCGGCCGATCTCCCACTTCTCGGCGATCATCTCGGCGCTGCGGAACTGGGAGACCTCCTGGTCGCCGTACCGGGCCAACCAACCCTCGGATGTGCGGAAGGGGTCGGGGATGTCCAGACCGAGGTGTTCGGACACCAGCATGGCCGAGCTGATCGGGATCATGCTCATGTTCTGGAGCCCGCCCGCCACCACCAGATCCTGGACGCCGGCCATGACCCCCATGGCCGCGAAGCTCACCGCCTGCTGACCCGATCCACACTGGCGGTCGACGGTGGTTCCCGGTACGGCTTCGGGCAAGCCTGCGGCCAGCCAGCACGTGCGGGCGATGTCACCGGCCTGTGGACCCACGGTGTCGCAACACCCCATGATGACGTCCTCGACCGCGGCCGGGTCGACGCCGGTTCGGTCCATCAGCGCCCGCAGCACGTGCGCGCCGAGGTCAGCGGGATGCACCTCGGCCAGTCCCCCGCCCCGCTTGCCCACCGGGGTGCGAACGGCGTCGATGATGTAGGCGTCCATGGATGCTCCTCGTGCTGGGGCCGGATGTCTCGGGGACGGGCTCAAGATACGGCGAGAAGCCGGCCTGCCACGAACCAACCCCCTCCGGCGTGGCAGGGTTGAGCGGTGCCAGGACCCCGCTGCGCCCGCCCCATCCTCCTCGTCGCCGCCCTCACCCTGGTGGCCATGGCGTGCAGCGGCGGCGGCGCGGCCAAGGCGCCGGTCGCGGTCACACCCACCACCGAGGCGCTGCCACCCGGCTCGGAACCGATCTCCCTGGCCGTAATCGTGCCCGACTACACCACCCTGATCCCCACGGGCGATGTTCCCCACGTCACCCCGGTGTTCGCGGTGGACCGGTGGCGGGCCGAAGCCGCCGCCCTCGACGATGCAGGAACCGACAACCCCTGGTCGGCTCGCTTCCAGACCATCACATGGGACCCCACAGCCGGAACCGACGCGGTGTGTGCCGCCATCGGGGCCAGCTCGGCTGCCCTGTTCGTCTCGGCCGCCCGACTGCCCACCGCCGTGCACGATTGCCTCGACGCCGACGACCGGGCGGCGCTCACCCTCACACCGGGCCGCGGTGAGCGGACGTTCTCCGTCCTACCGGCAACCGGTCGCTTCGCGCGGGCGGCGGCGGCCCGGGCTCTCGACCTCGGCATCGGCGACGGCCCCGTGGTGGTGGTCGTGGGCGACGATGTCACCGGTGAGGCCGCAGCCCGTGGCCTGACGGGGGCGTTGCACGATGCCGGCCGCGAGACCACGACCGTGACGGTGCCCTCCACCCTCGGTGTCGAGGCCGTGCGCCGCGCCGTGCCGACCCTGCTCGATTCCATCCGTTCGGCATCGCCCGGCACCGTGTTGTACGCCGCCAACACCACCATCGCCGGCGAGCTGGGCGACGGCCTCGTCACCGGACCCTGGCGCACCGTCGGCATCGACGTCGACGGACTCACCGATCACTGGGCCAGTGGTCGACTGCCCCCCGCATGGTTGGGCACGTCGGCCATCACCGCCCTGGCGCCCACCACCATCGCCGAGAGCCGGTTCGAAGCCGAGTGCCGAGCCTCGTTCGAGGCATTCGTCGCCGGCACCGCTTCGCGTTCGCCTCGAGCCGACTGGGTGGTGAGTGTCGGCCGAGGCGTCGCCAGCACCCGTGGGGCCATCGACGGCAGCGCCAGCCCGCCGCCCGACATCGGCTACCACGAGTGCACGTTGATGCGGACCCTGGGTTCGGCGTTGGCCACCGTCGAACCGCCGTTCACCACCGGGGAGCTCGTCGCCGCGCTCCGCACGAGTGGTGCCCAGCCGGTGGCCCGGGCTCGCCAGGGCGACTTCGGCACGGACACCGGCCTCGTCCACCACACCCTGGTGGTGGAGCTGACCCGACCCGACGACCTGCCGTGCGCGGCGGCTCGCCAGCGGTGCTGGACCACCTCGTCGGGCGATCGATCGGGCCTGGTCTCGTTCGGCTGACGGGCCTCAGCGCGGTTCGCGAGGCAGTCCCAGCACCCGCTCGCCCAGGATGTTGCGCTGCACCTGATTGGATCCGCCGTAGATCGTGTGGGCCCGGCTGTACAGGAACGTGCGTTGCGCCGAGTCGAGCACGTACCCCTCCCCGGTCGCCGGGTCACCGGCCACCAGAGCCGTGGCCCCGCGGACCCGCATCATCAGTTCGCCGAAGGCGCGGTGCCAGCTGGCCCAGTACAGCTTGCCGATCGACATCTCGGGTCCCGGCACACCACCTGACGCCTCGATCGAGAGCATGCGCAGCTGGTTGTACCGCAGGATCTCGAGGGTGGAATAGGCCTGTGCCAGCTCCTGGCGCAGCACTGGATCATCGGCTGCGCCGGACTGCTGGGCGTACTCGAGCAGCTGGTCGAACTCCTGACGGAAGGTCATCTGCTGGCCCAGGGTGGAAGCACCTCGCTCGAAGCCGAGCGTGCCCATGGCCACCTTCCAGCCGTCGCCCTCGGTCCCGACGATGTTGTCGATCGGCGTGCGGGCTTCGTCGAAGAACACCTCGTTGAACTCGGTGCCACCCGTGATCTGGACGATGGGACGGACCTCGATCCCCGGCTGGTCCATGGGCACCAACAGATAGGACAGCCCCTTGTGTCGCTCCTGGGACGGATCGGTACGGGCCACCACGAAGCACCAGTCGGCCATGTGGGCCAGAGAAGTCCACACCTTCTGTCCGCTGATCACCCAGCGGTCGCCGTCACGCACGGCCTTGGTGGAGACATTGGCCAGATCGGAGCCCGCGTTGGGCTCGCTGTAGCCCTGACACCACCACTCGGAGGCCGCGATGATCGGCGGCACCCACCGCTGCTTCTGTTCGTCGGTGCCATAGGCCACGACCGTCGGGCCGAGCAGCGTGGACCCCACGTTGGGGATCCGACCGGGCGCCCGGGCCTCGACGTAGGTGGAGAAGAACACCACCTGCTCCATGAGGGTGACCGGCCGTCCGCCCAGTGCTTCGGGATACCCGAGGCCGACCCAGCCACCAGCGGCCAGCTCCTGCTCCCAGGCGATCAGCAGCGCTTCGGGGATGTCTTCCTGGCCCATCCCGCCGCGCCCGCGGAGGTCGGCGAAGTCACCGACCAGGTGCTCTTCGAGCCAGGTCCGGACCTCGTCACGGAACTGCTCCTCTGCCGGCGACAGGGCGAAGTCCATTCGGCGACCGTATCTCCCTCATCCGAAACTGCTGGGCTGATGGTGGCCGGATCGCCTCCAGAACGGCAATTTCGGCTCGGGGCGATACTGTCCGGCGGATGCTCGATCAGGTGGTGCGCCGGGCCGGCGCACAGTACGGCGACGAAGCCGCGTACCAGACCGCCGACGATTGGACGGTCAGCTATGCCCAGCTCGATCGCCTGTCCGACGAGGTGGCCGCCGGGCTGGCCGAACAGGGAGTGAACGCCGGCGACGTCGTGGCCCTCGTCATGCCGTCGGTGGTCGACTACATCGTCGCGTACCTGGGTGCGGCCAAGCGGGGATGCATCACCGCCGGATGCAACCCTCGGCTCGGCCCCGACGAGCGGAACCGGATCCTCGACGCAGCTCGACCCCGGCTCGTGATCGCCACCGCCGACCTGGCCGAGGGGATCCCTCCGGCCATGCCGGTCGTGTCGGTCGAGCCGGCGTCGTCGCCCGATGCCCTACTGGTGGAGCTCCGGATCCGGGGCGCGGCAGTGGAGCCGCTGCACGACGACCCCGACCGACCGGTGGTGATCTGCTTCACGTCGGGCAGCACCGGTCAGCCCAAAGGCGCGTTGTTCACCAACCGGCAGCTCCAGGCCATCAGTGATCTCGACACCGGTGGCGCCTGGGGCGGTGGTGGCCATCGGATCGCGCCCACCGAGTTCGCACACGTCGGCATCATGACCAAGCTGCCGTGGATGCTGGCCGTCGGTGGCACCACCCATCTCCTCGACCGGTGGCGAGCCGAACCGATTCTCGAGCTCATCGATCGCTACCGCATACCGGCCGTCAGCGGTGTCGCTCCCCAGATCGCACTGATGCTCCAGGTCCCCCACCTGGAGCGCTTCGACTTCGAGTGTGTGCAGGCCATCGTGGCCGGCGGCAGCGCCTCACCGCCGGCGCTGGTGGAGCAGGCGCGACAGGTGTTCGGGGCACCGTATTCGATCCGCTATTCCTCTACCGAGTCGGGCGGCATCGGGCTGGGAACATCGCTCGACGCCGACGACGAGGAGGCCCTCCACACCATCGGCCGGCCCCGCCCGGATGTGCGGGCCGAGGTCCGCGACGCCGACGGATCGCCCGTCGAACCCGGCGAGATCGGCGAACTGTGGTTGGCGTCGCCGGCGATCATGAGCGGCTACTGGAACGATCCGTCGGCCACCGAGGAAGCCCTGGTCGATGGATGGCTGCGCACCGGCGATCTGGCCTGGGTGGACGAGCGAGGTCTGTTCCGGCTGGCCGGGAGGCGCAAGGAGATGTTCATCCGCGGGGGGTACAACGTGTACCCGGCCGAGGTCGAGGCCGTGTTGGGCACGCATCCTGGCGTGGCCGAGGTGGCCCTGATCCCGCGGCCCGACCCGGTGATGGGTGAGATCGGCGTGGCCGTGGTGGTGACCCGCCGCGGTCACGGCCCCCCCGACCTGGCCGACCTGCGCGCCCACGCCGGAGAACAGCTGGCCCGCTACAAGCTGCCCGAGGCGCTACGGCTGGTGGAGGCCCTGCCCCGCAACGGCACCGACAAGGTCGACCGTCGGGCTCTGGCCGCCGAGGAGCAGGACCACAGCTGAGCACCCCGCCGCCAGACGGCGATCGAGTTGCCGTCGGGCACGGTCACCGGCCCGACGCGGCGATCGCGTTATGTTCCGGCGGTGGACCCCCGGCCCGGTTTCTTCGACGAGATGTACGGCGACGGTACGTCGGTGCGAAGCCCGTATCGGGACTACGAACAGTGGTTCGTCACCGAGGATCCCAAACGGCTGCACCGCATCTCGACCGAGGCCGAGGCGCTCTTTCGACGCACCGGCATCACCTTCAACGTGTATGGCCAGGACGAGGCCGACGAGCGTCTCATCCCGTTCGACGTGGTGCCCCGCATCCTCACCGCGAGCGAGTGGCAACGCCTGGCGCGGGGCATCGAGCAACGGGTACGGGCCATCAACGCTTTCCTGCACGACATCTACCACCGCCAAGAGATCATCCGGGCCGGACGGATCCCGGTGGAGATGATCAGCACCAACGACGCCTTCCTCCCGGAGATGATCGGCTTCACCCCACCTGGCGGGGTGTACACCCACGTGGTCGGCATCGACATCGTGCGCACCGGCCCTGACGAGTTCACCGTCCTCGAGGACAACGCCCGAACCCCTTCGGGTGTGTCCTACATGCTCGAGAACCGCGAGACGATGCTGCGCGTCTTCCCCGAGCTGTTCTCCACCATCCGGGTGCGCCCCATCGGCAACTATCCCCAGAAGCTGCGCCGCTCGCTCGAGGAGTGCGCTCCCGGCCGAACAGCCGACCAACCGACGGTCGCCGTGCTCACGCCCGGCATGCACAACTCGGCCTACTTCGAGCATTCGTTCCTCGCCGACCAGATGGGTGCCGAGCTGGTGGAGAGCCACGATCTGCGCGTGGTCGACGGGCGGCTGGCCATGCGCACGACCAGGGGACACGAGCCCATCGATGTGCTCTATCGACGCGTCGACGACGAGTACCTCGATCCACTCAACTTCAGACCCGACTCGGTGCTGGGCGCGGCCGGAACGATGGACGTGTACCGGGCGGGCAACCTCACCCTGGCCAATGCCCCGGGCTCGGGGATCGCCGACGACAAGGCGATCTACTCCTACATGCCCGAGATCGTCGAGTTCTACACCGGCGAACGCCCCATCCTCGAGAACGTTCCCACATGGCGTTGCGCCGAGCCCGATGCGCTGTCGCACGTGTTGTCCAACCTCACCTCTCTCGTGGTGAAGGAGGTCCACGGCTCGGGGGGATACGGGATGCTCATCGGGCCGGCGGCCAGCCGACGCGAACTGGCCGACTTCACCCGCAAGCTCGAGGCCGACCCGGCCAACTACATCGCCCAACCGACCCTGTCGCTGTCGACGGTGCCCGTGCTCACCCGCAAGGGTTTGGCGCCGCGCCACGTCGACCTCCGGCCCTTCGTGCTGGTGTCACCCAACAGCATCGACATCACGCCGGGCGGCCTGACGCGCGTCGCCATGCGGAAGGACTCGCTGGTCGTCAACTCCAGCCAGGGGGGCGGCACCAAGGACACCTGGGTGTTGGAAGACCGGTGACGATGCTGGGTACCACCGCCGGAGGCCTGTACTGGATGTTCCGGTATCTCGAGCGCAGCGAGAACACCGCTCGGCTCCTCGACGCCGGGCTTCGCCTGGCCCTCACCCGCACCTCGTCGGCCGACGACGACTGGGACTCGGTCATCAGCACCGCCGGGGTGCGCGATGGATATTTCGAGCGTCACCGCGATCTCGAGGCCTCGAAGGTGGTGGACTTCGTCCTCCGGGATCCGGAGAACCCGTCCAGCGTGCGCTCGGTCATCACCGAGGCCCGCAACAACGCCCGTCGGGTCCGGACCGCGCTCACCCGCGAGGTGTGGGAGGCCACCAACCAGAGCTGGCTCACCACCACCGCGGCGCTCGACCAGCCCGTGCCCGACGCAGACCTGCCCCGCGTGCTGAACGTCATCCGCCAGGAGAGTGCGCTGGTACGGGGTGCCTTGCACGGCACCATGATGCGCAACGAGATCTTCAACTTCGCCCGCCTGGGGAGCTACGTCGAGCGGGCCGACAACACCGCCCGGATCCTCGACGTCAAGTACTACGTGCTGTTGCCCTCGGCCCGGCACGTGGGCTCGCACCTCGACAACGTGCAGTGGACCAGCATCCTGCGTTCCGTCTCGGCCGAGCGGGCCTTCCGGTGGGCGTACCCAGGCGCCATCAGCCCCCGCGGCATCGCCGAGTTCCTCATCCTCGATCGCCGGATGCCCCGCTCGCTGGCGTTCTGCTACCGCCAGATGGGGAAGAACCTCGGCCACATCGCCGACGAGCACGGGACTCGCCGTCCCAGTCACGACCTGGCCGATGAGCTCATCGATCGATTCCTCGACCGCGGTATCGACTCGATCTTCGACGCCGGACTCCACGAGTTCCTGACCCAGACGATCGCCGACACGGCCCGGCTCGGGGCGCAGATCGAGACCGACTACCGCTTCACTGCATGACGATGCTGCTCACCATCAGACACACCACCACCTACCACTACGACGAGCCGGTGCCCTACGGGCTGACCCAACTACGGATGACCCCACGGGACTCGGCGGGCCAGACGGTGACACGGTGGGTCATCGACGTGGCCGGCGGCCACCCTCACGTGTCGTTCATCGATCATCACGGCAACGTCGTCGAACTGGTGGGCACCGATGAACACAGCAACGAGGTGGCGATCAGCGTCGACGGGGAGGTGGAGACCGTCGACACCCACGGGGTTCTGTCCGATCATGGCGGCGTGGCCCCGTTGTGGCTCTACGAACGACCGACCGACCTCACCAGGGCCGGTCCCGGGGTGCAACGGCTCACCCGAGGGCTACGAGCCTCGGAGGAACCGCTGGCCACACTGCACGACCTGGTCGGCCGCATCGGCGGGGCCGTCAGCTATCGGACCGGGTTCACCGATGCGGCCACTCCCGCCGAGGACGCCGTGTCGGCGGGAGTCGGGGTGTGTCAGGACCATGCGCACATCCTGCTGGCTGCGGCTCGACACCTCGGCTTCCCCGCCCGCTACGTCAGCGGCTACCTCCTGATGGACGGTCGGGTCGATCAGGAGGCGGGTCATGCCTGGGGTGAGGCCTGGGTGCGGGATCTGGGTTGGGTTGCGTTCGACGTGTCCAACGGGATCTCCCCCGATGACCGGTATGTCCGGGTGGCGACCGGTCTCGACTACCGTGACGTGGCCCCGGTGCGTGGCGTGCGCCAGGGGGCCGGCACGGAAGAGATGAGCGTCACCCTGCAGGTGCAGCAATGACCACGGCCCCCTCCACCAGCTCATGACGTACTGCGTCGGGCTCCACCTCGATCGAGGGCTGGTGTTCATGTCCGACACC
>JAOUEE010000459.1 GCA_029858875.1 Acidimicrobiia bacterium | reverse complement strand
CAGATCGGGCCGCGGCTGGTCGGCTCGTCCCGAGCCGGCGAACTCGCCGTCGACGTACGCGTGCAGGCGCAGGAACCGGTCGGTGTCGGGATCGATGGCCCACCCGGTGAGGTCGATGGTGCCGAACACGCCACCCTTGGCCATCTCGAGCTCTCCGAACGGGTTCCCCCCGGGCACCGTGACCCGTCGGCAGCCGATGACCCGCAGGGCCAGCCCCTCGACGACGTTGGCGCAAACGGTGTGCGTGCCGGGACCGAGAGCGACCGAGACGTCGAACCACTTGGCCCCACCGACGGGGTCGAAGCCGGGTGGCGGCGCGCCGAGGTCGGCCTCGGTGAAGCCCAGTCCGGTGCGGCCCACCGTGATGGCGATGTTGGTCGGTGCCCCCGGCACGACGTAACCGACCACCCGCACCCCATCGGGCGCCAGTTGGACACCGACGACGTTGCCTTCGGGGTTCCCCGGGTCGGTCTGGAGGCAGGGCCGATTGTGGAACCGGGTGTTGTTGTCGGTTCGTACGGTGGTGGTGCACGTGGGATCGAGCAGCCAGGGCGGGGTGCAGGTGACGACCCGACAGACGATGGGGCCCAGGCACTGGATGTCCTGGTTGCACTGGCCGTAGCGGAACCCGGTGCAGCCGGCCTTGCGGTTGCCGCAGTTGCCGGCCGCGCACCCACAGGGCGTCCCCGAGCACGAACCCGAACAGATGCCGGCGGAACCACACGTGCAGCCGCCACACCCGGCGTTGCAGTCGAGGTAGTAACGCGGTTGGGGTGAACCGTTGTCGCAGTACCCCGAGCCGTCGGCCTTCCACCAGCCGCCGTAGCTGGTACCCGGCGGGCAGCCGTTGACACCCGTCGTGGTGCAGCAGAACTCGGTGTACCCGTCACAGCACGTGGCACCACAGTCGCAGTTCTGGCCCGAGCAGCTGCAGATGGCGGCGTAGGCGGTGGTCGGCCGGAGTACGAAGCTGGCCGGGGCCACGGTCATGGCCGACCCGGCCAACGCCCCCCGACGGAGAAATCCCCGCCGATCGGTCCGACGCTCCAGGAAGCGAGCCGCCCGGTCGACGATGGTGGGGCTCATCGGGCCGCCCCCGGCGCGGTGGTCGAACGGGGGGTTCCGTAGGCCAGGGCAGCCGGTAGAGCGGTGAGCACGGCGTAGGAGAGGAAGGTCCCCAACGCGACGAGGCCGCCGAAGGGCAGCCCGAACCACGGTTGATCGGCCACCACCGAATCGATGGCCGGAACCGGCGCCACCACGGCGGCCAGACCCACGATCGCGGCAACCACGTTGAAGCCCACGTGCACGGCGTGGGGTTGCGTTCCCGCTTCACCGAAGCACCCGCAGGCCGTCAGCCTCCCGGTGTGACGGCCCCACGCGACGAAGCCGGCGAACCCGGCGTAGGCGACGGCCACGCCGGCCGCCGGGCCGGCCCCACCCAGGACGAACACGGTCACCGCCAGGGCGACCTCGGCGAGACCCAGCACCACGACGACCGCCGTGGCCGACGGCAGTCCCATGGCGTACAGCGCGGCGCGCGTCGGTGTCGGCGCCAGCAACTTGGCCAGGCCGGCGACACCGAGCAGCAGGGCGCACATGAGGACGGGGCCAGCGAGCACGACGGCATCGTAGCCAACGGTCGCGACGACCTTCGATCCGGCCGAAGATCTCGCACTACCCTGACCGCCGATGGAGTCGCCCACCCGATCGGTGCTGGTCGCCACCCCCGAGCCCCTCGCGGCACGCCGGGCCGGTCCGGCCGTACGCGCCATGCGTACGGCCGAAACCCTGGCCGCCGACGGCCACCGGGTCACGCTGGCCTCGACGGCCGCTGCGCCCCCCACCGTGACCCTCGACGGCGTCTCGGTGGTGGGTCGGGCCGACACCCCGACCGACGCCGAGGTGGTGATCGTCACCGGCCGGGCCATGCTCGATCTCGACTGGATCGCGGCCAGCGATGCCGTGGTGGGCATCGACCTCTACGACCCGTTCCAGCTCGAGGCGCTGCACCGGGGGGGCGACGACCGCATTCGTCGCATCGACCTGGTGGAGGGCGCCGGGAGAACGCTGATGGCCCAGCTCGGCCGGGGTGACCGGTTCTTCTGCGCCAACGAGGAGCAGCGCTCGCTGTGGCTCGGGTATCTCGGTGCCACCGGTCGCATCAACGACCGCACCCATGGGGCCGATCCCTCGCTGCGGTCACTGATCGACCTGGCGCCGTTCGGGGTCGACACCACGCCGCCGCGACCCGGACCGTCACCGCTGCGCACGATCGCGGGCATCGGGCCCGACGACCCCATCGCGGTGTGGGCCGGTGGCCTCCACGACTGGCTCGATCCGGTGACGGTGATCCGTGCCGCGGCGCAGCTGGCCGAGACCCGACCCGACTTCCGGCTGGTGTTCGTGGCCGGTCCCCCACCGGCCACACAGACGGCGGCACCGATCGCCCGGGGAGCCCGCGACGAGGCCGCGGCGCTGGGCCTGACCGACCGCGTCGTCTTCTTCCACGACGACTGGGTGCCATTCGACGAGCGGGGTGCCCTGTTGCTCGATGCCACCATCGGCGTGTGTGCCCACGGTGACCACGTCGAAGCCCGCTTCTCGCACCGAACCCGCTTCCTCGATCACCTG
>JAOUEE010000458.1 GCA_029858875.1 Acidimicrobiia bacterium | reverse complement strand
GCCGACCTGGCGGTCGTGGTCGTTGGCTCCAGTGCCGAGTGGGAGAGCGAAGGGGGCGATCGCCGGTCGATGGTGCTGCCGGCCGGCCAGGACGAGCTGGTGGAGCGGGTCGTGGCGGCCAACCCCGACACCGTGGTCGTCCTCAACTGCGGGGCACCGATGGAGCTGCCCTGGCTCGACGCCGTGGGGGCGTGCCTGCTGGCCTGGTACCCGGGTCAGGAGGCGGGCGAGACCATCGCCGACCTCTTGTTGGGCCAGGCCGAGCCGTCGGGGCGCATGCCCACCACCTGGCCCCGGACCTTCGCCGACACGCCGGTGGCCGACAGCTATCCGGGCACCGACCTCACCATGTCCTACGACGAGGGCGTGTTCGTGGGCTACCGCTGGTACGACCGAGCAGGAACCGAGCCGCTGATCCCCTTCGGCCACGGGGGTTCGTACACGACCTTCGAGTGGGGCGACGAGGTGGTCTGGACGACGACGGGTGACGCCGGCCCGATGAACGTCGGGGTCGACGTCACCAACACCGGTGACCGGCCGGGCGCCGATGTCGTGCAGGTCTACGTGGCGCCCGCCGATCCGACGGTCGAACGGCCGCTGAAGGAGCTGGCCGGCTTCGCCAAGGTCGAGCTGGAACCGGGCGACACCGAGCGGGTGTGGGTCTCGCTGCGGGACCGGGCCTTCGCCCGCTGGGATGTCGAAGGCCACGACTGGGTGGTCGATGCGGGTGAGTACGACGTGGTGCTGGCCCACAGCGCAACCCGCGAGCACACACGGGTCAGGGTGACGCGGCCGATGGCCTGATCTAGTCGATCCCGTCGAAGTTCGGCGGGCGTTTCTCGGCGAAGGCCGTCACGGCCTCGATGTTGGCCGGCGAGCCGATGAGCACCGCGAATGCCTCGTTCTCGCGGTGATGGGCCGCCCGCATCGTGTCGCGGAGCGGCTCGACGATGGTCCGCTTGCAGGCCATCAGGGAGCTGATCGGCTTGGCCGCCAGGATCCGGGCGTGGGCCAGGGTGACGTCCATCAGCTCGTCCGGCTGGCACAGCCGGTAGGCCAGGCCCATCTCCTTGCACTCCTCGGCGCTCAGCCACTCCGAGCTCATCAGGGCCCATGTGGCGTTCTGACGGCCGATCAGCGCGGGGAAGGTGGTACTGCTGGCCAGCTCCGGGGCCACACCCAGGCTGGTGAACGGACACTTGAGACGAGCCGAGGTGGACATGAACACCAGGTCGGCCAGGCCCAGCACCGTGGCGCCGAAGCCGACGCCCATGCCGTTGACGGCGAGGACCAGCGGCTTGGGGAAGTCGATGAGGATGCGGGTCAGGCCGGCGAACCCGTGCTCGGCACGAGGCACCTCGCCCCCGGCGATGACCGCCATCTCGAGCACGTCCTGGCCGGCGCAGAAGGCGTCGCCCGTGCCGGTCAGCACCACCACGGCCACGCCCGGATCGTCGGCTGCGGCGATGAAGGCGTTGGCGGTGGCGTCCCACATCGCCGTGTTCATGGCGTTCTTGGCCTCGGGTCGTACCAGCGTGATGGTGCGCACCCGGCCCTCGTCGGTGACTTCGATCACGGATGCTCCTCCACCAGCCGGGCGGGAAAGCCGCCTCTGGCGATCGGTCCCCATTCGGTGATGGTCAGCCGGATGAGGCACTTCCCCTGGTCGAGCATCGCCTGACGATACTCGTCCCAGTCGTCGTGCTCGCCAGAGATGACTCGGAAGTACTCGACCAGCCCCTCGATCGCCGCGGGCAGATCGACGACCTCGGCCGTGCCGTCGACCTGCACCCATTCACCGCCGAAGGAGTCCGACATCACCACCATCGATGCCCCGGGATCGCGTCGGATGTTGTGGACCTTGGCCCGCTCGGGGTAGGTGGCCACCACCACCCGTCCACTTCGGTCGAGCCCCATCGTGACGAGTGATGCCTGTGGCCGACCGTTGGCGCGTGTCGTGAGGAGCACTCCTCGATGGCGCGAGCGGATGAAGTCGTCCAGTTCGTTGCGCCCGACGATCCGGTTGGTTGCCACGTTGACCATGGGGCACCGTATCCCCGCCCGCTCCCCGTGCTCCGCCCGAAACCGGTAGTGATGGCGAGGTCCGGCTCCCTAGGTTGTGCCGATGGCCAACGAATCCATCCGCGCCACGGGTCTGGTCAAGCGGTACGGCGCCATCACGGCGCTCGACGGGTTGGACCTGTCGGTGCCCGAAGGCACCGTGCTCGGGCTGCTCGGCCCCAACGGTGCGGGCAAGACCACCGCGGTGTCCATCCTGACCACACTGCTCATCCCCGATGAGGGATCGGCTGTCGTGGCCGGGGCCGACGTGTTGACCGAGCCCGATGTCGTGCGGGGCCGCATCGGCCTGTCGGGTCAGTACGCCGCCGTCGACGAGGTGCTCACCGGCTTCGAGAACCTGGACATGATCGGCCGGCTCTACCGGCTGGGCCGACGGCCGTCGCGCCAACGGGCCCGCGACCTGCTCGAGCGGTTCGACCTGACCGATAGCGGTGACCGCCCGGTCAGGACCTACTCGGGAGGCATGCGCCGACGGCTCGATCTGGCCGGCGCCCTGGTGGCCGAGCCGCCGGTGCTGTTCCTCGACGAACCCACCACGGGCCTCGATCCCCGCAGCCGCATCGAGCTCTGGCA
>JAOUEE010000457.1 GCA_029858875.1 Acidimicrobiia bacterium | reverse complement strand
GACCCCTCCGGTGGCATCCGGGCATCTCGGGCGGCTTCGCCGCGATCTGGCGTGAGTTGGTGCAAACCGTTGGCACCCACCCACGCAATTTGGGTCAGGGGGCGCGGGAGGTGGTGAGGCGGTCGATGCGGTGGAGTTGGTCGGTGGCGTCGACCGACGCCAGTACCTCGGCCACGTCGTCGCGCGGGCCGGTCCACCGCAGCTCGTCGATCTGGCCGAACGTGGGAGCATCCAGCTCGAGGGTGGCGATGCGGCGGAACAGCAGCGCCTCGTCCAGATGGTCCTGCAGCGTCCTGGCCAACTTGGCCGCCCCCCGCACGCTCACGTCCCACGCCTCCGACGACGCGGGCACGTCCTCGATGTGGATGTACCGGGCCAACACCGCGGAGCTCGACTTGGCCCCCCAACCGGGCAGGCCAGGGAACCCGTCGGCCGAGTCGCCCACCAGGCCCAGGTAGTCGGCGATCGACTCCGGTGCCACGCCGAACTTCTCGATCACGCCGGCGCGGTCGTACACGTGCCCCTTGCGGCGGTCGAGCTGCACGATGCGGCCGTCCTCGCGCACGCACTGGGCCAGGTCCTTGTCCGGCGTGCAGATCAACACCTGCTCGACATCAGGATCGTCGGCCGCCCGCACCGCTGCTGCGCCCAGCGCATCGTCGGCCTCGAACTCCACCATGGGCCACACGACGAACCCGGCCGCGGCGAGCACCTCCTCGAGGATGGGGAACTGGCTCACGATGTCGGGTTCGAGCCCGGACCCGTCCTTGTATCCCTGGTAGAGCTCATTGCGGAACGACTCGATGACGTGATCGGTGGCCACGCCCACGTGGGTGGCGCCCTCCTCGAGCAGCATCAGCAACGAGTGCAGGACGCCGCGGGTGGCCCCCACCTCGCGACCGTCACCGGTGACGTGGGACGGCAGCGCGAAGTAGTACCGGAACAGCTCGTAGGTGCCGTCGACCAGGTGGACCCTCACCGCGCCAGCCGGTCGGTCACTCCTGGACCAGCTCGATCAGGGTGCCGAACGATCCCTTGGGATGGACGAAGGCGACCGTCGTGCCCCGTGACCCCGGCCGCGGCGTCTCGTCGATGGCTCGACCGCCGGCGGCCACCACCGCGGCCAGCGCCGCGGCGCAGTCGTCGACGCGATAGCCCACGTGATGCAGTCCCTCGCCGCGCTTGTCGAGGAAGGTGGCGATGGGCGAGTCGGGTCGGGTGGCCGCCGTGAGTTGGATGTACGAATCGGCCACCTGCACCAGCGCCTCCTCGACCCCGTCGGAATCCACGACTTCGCGGTGGTGAACCTCGGCGCCGAAGGCACTCTGGTAGTACGAGATGGCGGCCTCGAGGTCGTTGACCGCAATGGCCACATGGTCGATCTCCGTCAACAGCATCAGACTCCCTTGTTCCGCGCCGAAGGCTAGTGCGAGGCGATGCCCCCGCAGCCCCTCGACGGCCCCGGCCCGTATTGGGCGAGGCCAGAAGGATATGTGAAAGTAGTGAATATGTACCGGTGGACATCGAAAGCAGTTCGGAGGCCTCGGCGCCGATGACCCATCGGCCCGAGGAAATCGAATCACGCTCGTTCACCATCTCGTGGCGGGGTTACGACCGCGATCAGGTTCGCGGCTTCCTCCGCGATGTCGCCGGGGCCATCCGAGGCGCTGAACCGGCCGAGGTCGACGCGCCCGAACCGGGCGAACCCAAGCTGCTGGACCCCTCGCGCGTGCAGTGGCCCGACATCCCCAGGCCGGCGTCGAGCGACGCCGACAGCGGACCGGTGCCCGAGACGATCGAGATGCGCGAATTCTCCGTGTCGTGGCGGGGCTACAACCGCGACGAGGTTCGCTCGTTCCTGCGCGAGGTGGCCGATGACGTACGCGCCGATGCCCCGCGCGCCGACGACACCGAGGACGATGTCGCCGCCCTCGAACCCGAGGCGGTCGCCGATCAGGACGACACGGCCACCGATCCGGATGCGACGGCCGAGGCCGACACCGAACCCGAGCCGACCGAGGTCGAGGTCGAGGTGGCGATCGTCGAGCGGGCCACCGGCGCGGCCATGGCCGTGCGTCGTGACGCCCGGCGGGCGTCGACATCGATGCGGCATCTGGCCGACACCTACGTCGAACAGGGCCGGTCCGGAGCCGACGAGTACGCCGATCAGCTCCGTCGAGAAGCCGACCACTACGCCCGGACCACGAGAACGGCTGCCACCGAGCTGCGCCGGGCGGCCGAGCGCGACGCGCTGACCGTGCGGGCCCGACTGACCGCCGAGTCCAGCGCTCGCCTGCAGGCCCGAGCGCGCGGCGAGCCGCCGGAGGCACACGAGACTCCGTCGACCCACACCGACGACCTGGCCACCCTCGAGGGGGCCGACGTCCACCGGCTGCGTACGGACCTGGACCGCATGCGCACCACGGTTTCCCGACTCGAAGCCGAGCTCCTCAACACCAGAGCCGAGCGAGATGCAGCCCGGCGGGAACCCACCGCACCGATCGACGAGGGTTCACCGACGGACCCTGCGGCGGCCGAGGAAGATCTGGCTCGTCGCCAAGCCGCCCTGCAGCAGGAGGAGCGCCGGCTGGAGACGCTGCGGGCCGAGGTGGAGTCGCTGCAAGCCAACGCCGTCGAACAACGAGCCGAGGCCGAG
>JAOUEE010000456.1 GCA_029858875.1 Acidimicrobiia bacterium | reverse complement strand
CGAGCGCATCCTGGGCGACACGGTGCGGTCCCGCCTCGGGTCGTCGGTGGGCGATGACCTGCTGGGTCGCATCATCGACCAATGGCGCGACGAGCCACCCGTCGAGGCCGCCGTGGGCGTGGCCCGTGACGTCATCCTGCTGCACCTGGGTTCGATGTCGAACCTCTTCGCCGCCATGGGGTGGACCATCGTGGACCTCCTCGCCCACGCTGACGCCCGCCGGCGGCTGCTCGCCGGAGAGGACCCCGGCTGGGCCGAACAGTGCGCCCTCGAGTCGACCCGTCTGGCCCAGCGCTCGATCATGCTGCGCGAGGTGCTTCGGCCCGTGACCGTGGACGACGGCACCACCACCTGGCGCCTGTCCCCGGGCGCCACCGTGGCCACGCTCCTCCCCCTCACCAACCGGTCGGCCGGGCCGGGGCTCGACCGCTACCACCCCGACCGGTGGTCCGGTCGGCGCCTGGTCGACCCCGCCGATCTGGCCACCCGGGAGCTGGTGACCGTGTTCGGGCACGGGTCCCACACCTGCCCGGCCCGGCCCTTCTCACTGTCGGCCATCACGATGGTGACCACCCGCCTGTTCACCGATTTCGAGCTGCGCGCCGACTACGAGTCGGCCCGTCCCCGGCCGGGTCAGATCGGCGGTGTGGCCCGAGCGGCTGCGCCCTGTCCGGTGGCCTATCGGGTCCATCCCGACACGACAGTCACGGCCGCCGACTGGTAGAAATCTGACGACCCGTCAGGAGCAGTCATGGACTTCGATTTCACTCCGGAGCAGCAGAAGTTCCTCGCCGATGTCGAGGAGTTCCTCGACATCAACGACGACCCCGAGATCTTCGATGTCACCCGCGAGAACATGGCCCAGATCGTCGACACCCCCAAACGTCGCGGCTTGATGAAGAAGATGGGTGAGCAGGGCTGGTTGGGGATGACCTGGCCCACCGAGTACGGAGGCCAGCAGGGTGAGGGCGTCTACGAGTACATCCTGAACGAAGCCCTGGCCGGCCGGGGTGGGCCGCAGATCGGCAAGGGTGTCGGCATCATCGGCAAGACGCTCATTGCCCATGGTTCGGACCATCTGAAGGAGTACTTCCTCCCGAAGATCTTGGACAACGAGGTCGAGTTCGCCATCGGCTACAGCGAACCAGAAGCTGGATCCGATGCCGCATCGATGCGCCTGAAGGCCACCAAGACCGACGGCGGATGGATCCTCAACGGGCAGAAGACCTGGACCACCAGTGCCCATTTCGCCGAGTGGTACTGGGTTGGGGCCCGCACCGACCCCGACGCGCCCAAGTGGAACGGCATCACGCTGTTCCTCGTACCGCTGCCCAACCACCCCGAGCCGCCCTACGACATCAGCGGCATCACGGTGCAGGGCATCTGGACCATGGGCGACGAGTGGACCAACGATGTCTTCTTCGACGACGTGTTCGTCCCCGACGAATGGGTGGTGGGCGAGCTCAACAAGGGCTTCCAGTACATCAGCCAGGCCCTCGACCTCGAGCGGTTCACCATGTTCACCTACAGCCCGGTGAAGCAGCGGCTCGACCTGCTGGTCGACCACGTGCGCCGCGCCGAGCGTGACGGTGAACCCCTGAAGGACGATCCGGTGGTGCGTCGCCAGATCGCGCAGCTGGCCACCGACGCCGAGGTGGCCCGCGGCCTCGGTCTGCGGGTGGTTGATGCGTCGATGAAAGCCGAACGGGGCGGCGGGGCGCCACCCACCATCGAAGCGTCCGAGTACAAGCTGTTCACCACCGAGTTCTCCAAGCGGCTGGCCAACGCCTCGATGGACATCGGTGGACCGGGCACGCAGCTGCGCGTCCACACCGAGGAAGCCCCCATGGTCGGCCGGGCCGAGTCGACCTATCGGTACACGGTGCTCGACACCATCGGCGGGGGGACATCCGAGGTGCAGAAGAACATCATCGCCCGGCGGGGCCTCGGCCTGCCCAAGTGCTTCTGATCACCGTCCCCGTCGCATGACCGCTGCTCCGCCGTTGCTCGACGGCATCACCGTGCTCGATCTGGCCAGCGTGGGCCCGGCTGCACGGGCGTCGCGCTGGCTGGCCGACTACGGCGCCCGGGTGATCAAGATCGGTCCGGTCCCCCGCCACGGCAGCGTGCAGATCACGCCGCCGACCTACAGCTACAGCGCCCATCGGGGCATGGAGCGGGTGCTGTTCGACCTGAAGGCCGAAACCGGGCGAGACGCATTCCTCCGACTGGCGGCCACCGCCGACGTGGTGATCGAGAGCTTCCGCCCGGGCGTGGTGGCGCGCTTGGGCATCGACGACGACGCGGTCCGGGCGGTGAACCCGCGCATCGTGTACTGCTCCACCACCGGCTTCGGGCAGGACGGTCCGAACAGCCAGTGGGCCGGCCACGACCTGAACTACCTGGCGGTGGGGGGCTACCTGCACTGCTCGGGGCGCGACGGGCACGGTGGTCCGGCCCTGCCGGGCGCAACGGTCGCCGACAGCGCCGCCGGCGGCCTGCACGCGGTCACCAGCATCTGCGCCGCCCTCGTGCGGCGCGGCGTCACGGGTGAGGGGGCATACCTCGATGTGGCCATCGCCGACGGGGTGCTGTCGCTGATGTCGTTGTACATCGACGAGTACTTCGCCACCGGGACGCGGCCGGGACCCCGGCAC
>JAOUEE010000112.1 GCA_029858875.1 Acidimicrobiia bacterium | reverse complement strand
GCGCGACTTCTCACGCATGGTGATGACATCACCCTTGCGGACCCGGTAGCTGGGCACGTTCACCCGGCGACCGTTGACGTTGACATGGCCGTGGTTCACGAACTGACGGGACTGGGGTCGGGTGGCGCCCCAACCGGCCCGGTACACGACGTTGTCCAGCCGCAGCTCCAGATAGCGCAGCATGTTGTCGCCCGTGACGCCGTCGCGGCGGTTGGCCTCGGCGTACAGGTTGCGGAACTGCTTCTCGGTGAGGCCGTAGCTGAACCGGGCCTTCTGCTTCTCCTGGAGCTGCAGGAGGTACTCCGAGACGTTGCCCCGGCGGCGGGTACGACCGTGCTCACCCGGCGGGTACGGGCGCTTGTCGAGGGCGACGGTCTCGCCCTTGGTGCCCCAGATGTTGGTGCCCAGCCGGCGCGAGACGCGGGCGCGGGGTCCGGTGTAGCGGGACATGTCAGACCCTCCGACGCTTGGGTGGGCGACAGCCGTTGTGCGGCACCGGCGTGACGTCCTTGATGCCGGTGACTTCGATGCCGGTGTTCTGGATGGATCGGATGGCGGTCTCACGACCGGACCCGGGCCCACGGACCACCACATCGACCTTGCGAACGCCGTGTTCCATGGCTCGACGAGCCGCCTGCTCGGCCGCCATCTGGGCGGCGTAGGGCGTGCTCTTGCGTGAGCCCTTGAAGCCCACGTTGCCAGCCGACGCCCACGAGAGGGCGTTGCCCTGCTGGTCGGTGATGGTGATGATGGTGTTGTTGAACGAGCTCTTGATGTGAGCAATGCCGTGCGGAACGTTCTTGCGTTCACGCTTGCGGGGACGACGGCCCCCTGCGGCGGGCTTGGCCATGACTACTTGGTCACCTTCTTCTTCCCGGCAACGGTCTTCTTGGGACCTTTGCGGGTGCGGGCATTGGTGTGGGTGCGTTGACCCCGGACGGGCAGTCCACGGCGATGACGCAGCCCCTGGTAGCAGCCGATCTCCATCTTGCGCTTGATGTCCTGGGACACCTCACGACGGAGGTCGCCCTCGACCTTGCAGTTGGCGTCGATGTAGGTGCGGACCTTGGCCACCTCTTCGTCGGTGAGGTCGCGCACCCGGGTGCCGGGATCGATCTCGGTGGCTGCGGTGATCTCCGCGGAGATGCGGGGGCCGATGCCGTAGATGTAGGTGAGCGAGACATCCACCCGCTTCTCCCGGGGGATGTCGACACCGGAGATACGTGCCATCTAGCCCTGCCTCTGCTTGTGTCGGGGATTGGTGCAGATGACCCGCACGCAACCATCACGCCGGACGACCCGGCAGTTGTCACACATCTTCTTGACGCTGGTGCGTACTTTCATCGTGCTCTTCGTGGTGTGGTGGGCAGCATCTGCTACTTGTACCGATACGTGATACGACCGCGTTGCAGGTCGTAGGGAGTCAGCTCGACCTGGACGAGATCGCCGGGGAGGATCCGGATGTAGTGCATGCGCATCTTTCCGGAGATGTGGGCCAGCACTTCGTGCCCGTTCTCGAGCTCGACCCGGAACATGGCATTGGGGAGGGATTCCTTGACGGTTCCCTCCAGGACGATCGCGTCTTCCTTCGGCTTGGGCAGGGCTGTTCCTCCTGAGTGGACAGATCACGGCTGGCGGCGATGAGACGATCGGGCGCACGAGCGGTGCGCACGCACGACAGCAACTGGCCGCCTGGGCCAGCGGACTACGCTATCGCAGCCGGTAGCCAGGTCCAACCTGGCCGGGCGCGGGCCGCTAGGCTGGCCGCATGACCGCCCCGTCAGCCCTGGTGTCCCCCTTGCCCCGGCCGCCGGCACCACCGGTCGATCCCCCACGATGGACCGCCGATCTGCGCCTGATGGCTCCCCTCGGTGTGGGCCTGGGTCTGGCCCTGTGGCAGCCCAGCGACGACGGCATCACCGTTTGCCCTTTCCGCAACTGCACCGGCGGCGCCTGCCCCGGTTGTGGGCTCACCCGCGCCGCGGCCGCCCTGTTCAAGGGCGACTGGGCCACCAGTTGGTACTACCACCCGGCCGCCGCGCTTCTCGTGGTCCAGGCCGGCGCGTTGTGGGTCGTGCTCGTGGGCGCCCGGCTGGGTGTCATCACGTGGCGCCCACCGAGGTCGCTCATCACCGTGGTCGCCACGCTCAATGCCGTGCTGCTGCTGGGGCTGTGGGTCCTGCGGTGGCGGTTGGGGCATCTCGAGCGCGTGCTCTGAGGCCGAGCGTTGTCCGACTTCCCGCCACCCGGCTCAGGTCTGCCTCCGCCGCCCCCGCCCGCCAGCATCCCTCCACCTCCGGGTCCACCTCCCGGCCCCGGCGCCTGGGGCGGGCCGCCCGTGGGCCCCGGCGGCCCGCAGTACGGCGGCTACCACTACCCGGAGTCCAGCCAGGCCACGTTGGCCATGGTGCTCGGTATCGTGTCACTCGCCGGCGGCCTGTCGTGTGGCATCCCGATCCTGGTGGCTCCGGTGGCGTGGATCATCGGACAACAGGAGATCACCGCCATCGACGCTCAGCGGCGGGATCCCACCAAACGAGGCCAGGCCAACGCCGGGCGCGTCATGGGCATCATCGGCACGATCCTGTTGATCCTCGGCATCCTCGCCACCGCCCTGGTGCTCACCATCGCCGCCACCACCGCGTCGACCAGTTCCTGACCGGCCGCCGGTATCACCGACGAACGGGCGGTGCCGGGTGACCACCCGCGCCGGCACCACGCCCGATCGGATCCGGGCGGGTCGGGATGGCCGAACGGTGCTTCAGTAGCCGTAGGCGAGGCGTTCGTCGACCACCACGCGGACCCGGGCGAAGACCTCGTCCTCGGTGCCCAGGCCGTCGACCACCTCGAGCAGGCCGTGACCCTCGAACCAGTCGATGAGCGGCTCGGTCTGCTCCTCGTAGAGGCTGAGCCGGCGCTCGATGGCCTCGGGGGTGTCGTCTTCGCGGCCGCGGGCCAGCATCCGGGTCATGACCTCGTCGACGGGCACGTCGAGGTTGACGGCGACATCGAGCCGGAAGCCCTGATCCTCGAGGATGTCCTCGAGAGCGTCGGCCTGATCGGGAGTGCGGGGGAACCCGTCGAGCAGCACGCCATTCTCCATGATGTCGGCCTTGGCCAACCGTTCGCCGACGATGCCGATCATCACGTCGTCGGGCACGAGATCGCCCCGATCCATGATCTCGCCCGCCGTGCGACCGAGCTCGGTGCCCTCCTCGCGTGCGGCCCGCAGCATGTCACCGGTGGAGATGTGGATGCAGCCGTAGTGGTCGACCAGACGGGCGCACTGCGTGCCCTTGCCCGAGCCCTGCCGCCCCAGAATCACCAATCGAAGCGCCATGGGTCTAAGCCAGGAAGCCCTCGTAGTTGCGCATGGTGAGCTGGCTGTCGATCTGACGCATGGTCTCGAGGGCGACACCGGAGGCGATGAGGATGGAGATGCCCAGGAAGCCGAAGCTCCCTCCACCGGCACCTTGACCGGTGCCGGCCGACCAACCCGCCAGCTGGATGATGACGGACGGGATCAGGGCCACGCCGGCGATGAACAGCGCTCCCGGAAGGGTGATGCGCGACAGGATGCGAGCCAGATAGCGCTCGGTCTGGGGACCAGGCCTGATGCCGGGGATGAAGCCGCCCTGTTTGCGGATGGTGTCGGCCTGCTTGGCCGGATCGAAGGTGATGGCCGTGTAGAAGTAGGCGAAACCAAGGATCAGCAGCCCGAACACGAGGTAGTACAACGGGCTGTCGGTGCGGGCCAGGTTCTCGTCGACGAAGCGCTGGAAACCCTCCCACGGCAGCGTGACGGCCAGCAGCTGGGGCAGGTACAGCACCGAGCTGGCGAAGATGATCGGGATGACCCCCGACTGGTTGACCTTGAGCGGGATGTAGGTGTTCTGGCCGCCGTACATGCGCCGGCCCACCTGGCGCTTGGCGAACTGCACGGGGATGCGGCGTTGGCCCTGCTCGACGTACACGATCGACACCACCAGCACCACCGCCAGGGCGATGAGCAGCAGCAGGGCGAGGTTGCCGTTCTCGGCCTGCACCGTGGTGCCCTGGGCCGGGAAGGTGGAGATCACCGAGGTGAAGATCAACAGTGACATGCCGTTGCCGATGCCCCGCTGGGTGATGAGCTCGCCCATCCACATCAGCAGGGCCGTACCGGCGGTGAGGGTGAGCACCACCAACGACACCGTCCAGACGTTGAAGTCCTTGATGAGCTCGATGCCGGCGTTGCTGTCACCCCCGGTGATGGGGTTGTTGGGGTTGTTGAACAAGAAGGCGAACGACGTGGACTGCACCAGCGCGATGGCCACGGTGAGATACCGCGTCCATTGCGTGATCTTGCGCTGACCCACCGCGCCCTGTTCCTGCCATTCCTCGATCTTGGGGACCACCACCCCCAGGATCTGCATGATGATGCTGGCCGTGATGTACGGCATGATCCCCAGCGCGAAGATGGCGAACTGGGTGAGCGCGCCCCCCGAGAACAACCCCAGGAGCTGGAGGATGCCCCCTTCGGCGGTGCGGTCACGCAGCAGTTGCACCGCGTCGACATCGATGCCGGGCGCGGGGATGAACGAACCCAACCGGTACAGACCGATGATGAGCAGCGTGAACAGGATCTTGTTCCGGAGGTCCGGAACCTTGAACATGTTCGGCAGGGTCTTCAGCACCCGGCGCTCCTCAGGATCTGGGGGCGATCGATGACCGCCGCGAGGCTAGCGGTTCAGCGGTTGGTAAGGGCATTGCCCTGGGCCGCAGGGCGCACCTTGAACGGCTTGGGCAGGATCTCGACGGTACCGCCCGCGCCGGTGATGGCGGCCTCGGCCGACTTGGAGAAGGCGTGGGCGCTCACGGTGACGGCCCGGCCGATCTCGCCGCGACCGAGCACCTTCACCAACGAATGCTTCGAGATCAGGCCCTTGGCCAGCAGCGCTTCGGGTGTCACCTCGGTGAGCCCACTGTCCTCGATGGTGTCGAGGTTGACGGCCTGGTACTCCACCCGGAACGGGTTGTTGAAGCCGCGCAGCTTGGGCACCCGCTGGTGCAGAGGCATCTGGCCGCCCTCGAAACCGACGCGGACGGTGTTGCGCGCCCGTTGGCCCTTGGTGCCGCGGCCGGCGGTCTTGCCGCCCTTGCCACCGATACCGCGGCCGACGCGCTTGGGTCGACGATTGGACCCTTCGGGTGGCTGGAGATCATGGATCTTCATGTCAGACTTCCTCGACATCGACGAGGTGCGGGACACGAGCGATCATGCCTCTCACCTCGGGCTTGTCCTCGAGCGTATTGGTCTTGCCGATGCGGCCCAGACCCAACGCACGCAGTGTGCCTCGTTGCTTGGGCTTCGAACCGATCGCGGACCGGACCTGGGTGACCTTGAGCGACGTCATCACGAGCCCTCGGTGGCCGCCACCGACCCGGACTTCTGGGCCTCGGTGTAGGCCTTCAGCAGGCCGGTGGGTACGAATTCGTCGGCGGGCAGGCCCCGCAGGCGGGCCACCTCGTCGGGCCGCTTCAGCGCGGCCAGGCCGGCGATGGTGGCCCGAGCAACGTTGATGTGGTTGGCCGAACCCAGCGACTTGCAGAGCACGTCGTGGATGCCGGCCTCCTCGAGGATGATGCGGGCGGCGCCGCCGGCGATCACGCCGGTACCGGGAGCGGCCGGCTTGAGCAGCACCCGACCAGCGCCGGTCTGTCCGATCACCGGATGCACGATGGTGTGACCGGCGAGCGCCACGCTGAACAGGGTCTTGCGGGCTTCCTCGGTGCCCTTCTGGATGGCGAGGGGCACCTCCTTGGCCTTGCCGTACCCGAGGCCGACTCGTCCGGCGCCGTCACCGATCACGACGAGCGCGGTGAACGAGAACCGGCGACCGCCCTTGACCACCTTGGCCACGCGGTTGATGTTGATGACCCGGGATTCCCGCAGCTGCGGCTCTCCCGTGGATGTGGATTGATGGTCTGACATCACAACTCCAGTCCGGCTTCGCGGGCGGCGTCGGCGAGGGCGGCCACCCGACCGTGGTAGCGGTAACCGCCCCGGTCGAACACCACCTGGCTGATGCCGGCTTCCTTGGCCCGTTCGGCCAGTCGGGTGCCGACGGCGCTCGCCGCCTCCTTGTTGCTGGTGGCCGACGTCCGGAGATCGCTCTCCAGGGTGGACGCCGACACCAGGGTCGTTCCTGCCAGATCGTCGATGACCTGGGCGCTGATGTGTCTGTTGGAGCGATACACGGCCAGGCGCGGTCGGCCGGCGGTGCCGGCGACCTTCTTGCGCACCCGGCGGTGCCGGCGCAGACGCTGCTCGCGTCGATACTTGGCTTGATCCTTCACTTGGCCGCCTTTCCGGCCTTGCGGATGACATGCTCGCCGACGTAGCGCACGCCCTTGCCCTTGTAGGGCTCGGGCTTGCGGATGGCACGGATGTCGGCCGCGACCTGTCCGACCTGCTGCTTGTCGATGCCGCTGACGATGATCTGGGTCTGCTGAGGCACGTCGAACTCGACGCCGTCGGGTGCACTGACCTCGACGGGGTGGCTGAACCCGAGCATGAGCTCCAGCGTGTTCTTGCCCTTGGCGTTGGCGCGGTAGCCGACGCCCACGATCTCGAGCTCCTTGGTGAACCCTTGGGAGACGCCGATGACCATGTTGTTGACCAGCGAGCGACCCAGTCCGTGGAGGGCCTTGGACTCGCGCTGGTCGTCGGGGCGTTCGACGACGAGCTCGTCGCCCTCCTGATGGATGGTGAGGCCGCCCGGCAGTTCCCGGCTGAGCGTGCCCTTGGGGCCCTTCACCTCGACGACGCTGCCCGAGATCGAGACCTCGACACCGCTGGGGATGGGAACGGGGGTCTTGCCTACGCGTGACATGGTCGACGCCTCACCAGACGTAGCAGAGGACTTCGCCGCCCATGCGGCGCTTGCGCGCCTCACGGTCGGTCATCAATCCCTTGCTGGTGGACAGAACGGCAACCCCGAGACCGCCGAGGACCCGGGGGACCCCCTCGGCCTTGGAGTAGACCCGGAGGCCGGGCTTGGACACGCGGGTGATACCGCTGATCACCCGTTCGCGCTCGGGCGAGTACTTCATGTCGATGGTCAACGTGCGACCGGGTCCCGTCAGGGAGTCGGCCACGGCGAAGTCGGTGATGTAGCCCTCGCTCTTCAACAGCGAAGCCATGGCTTCCTTGAGCTTGGAGGACGGCATGGAGACGTCGTCGTGCATGGCCACGTTGGCGTTGCGGATGCGGGTCAACATGTCGGCGATGGGATCGGTCATGCTCATGGGCGAATCCTCCTCACCAGCTCGCCTTGGTGAGACCAGGGATCTCACCGGCATGAGCCATCTGGCGCAAGCACACCCGGCACAGGCCGAACTTGCGGTACACCGAGCGCGGTCGGCCACATCGGCGGCACCGCGTGTAGGCGCGCACCTTGTACTTCGGCTTGCGCTGTTGCTTCTGGATGAGGGCCTTCTTGGCCATTACTGCTGCCCCTCACGTCGGAAAGGAAAGTCGATGGCGTCGAGGAGCGCTTTGCCCTCGACATCGGTTCGTGCGGTCGTGACGATGGTGATGTCCATGCCCCGGGTGGTGTCGACCTTGTCGTAGTCGACCTCGGGGAAGATGAGCTGTTCGGTGACTCCGAAGGTGTAGTTGCCGTGCCCGTCGAACGACCGGGGGTTGAGACCTCGGAAGTCACGGATGCGGGGAATGGCCAACGAGATCAGCCGGTCGAGGAACTCCCACATGCGGTCGCCCCGCATGGTGACCTTGGCGCCGATGGCCTGGCCCTCGCGCAACTTGAAGCCGGCGATGGAGTTCTTGGCCCGGGTGATGGTGGGACGTTGCCCGGTGATGATGGCCAGATCCTCGACCGCTCCTTCGAGCAGGCGGGCCTGCACCACGGCGTCGCCGACACCCATGTTGACCACGACCTTGGCGAAACGTGGTACTTCCATCACGTTGGCCAGCTCCAGGTCCGTCTGGAGCTGGGAGCGGACCTCGTCGTTGTAGCGAGCCTTCAGACGGGGAAGCGTGCTAACCGGCATCGAGATCGACCCCCGTGCGCTTGCAGATCCTGATCTTGGAACCGTCGGGGGCGAAGCGGTACCCGACCCGGGTCGCCTTGCCGTCGGACGGGCTGACGATGGCCACGTTGGAGGCGTCGATGGGCATGTCCTTGTCGATGATGCCGCCCTGCATCGTGGCGCGGGTGGGCTTCTGGTGCTTCTTGGCGACATTGACGCCGTCGACGATCACCTTGCCCACCGCGGGCAACGCGAACATGACTTCACCCTGTTTGCCCCTGTCCTTGCCGGACAGGACCACGACGGTGTCGCCCTTCTTGATCTTCATCACAACACCTCCGGGGCGAGTGACACGATGCGCATGAACTTCTTGTCGCGCAGTTCCCGACCGACGGGGCCGAAGATCCGGGTGCCGCGCGGTTGGGACTGGTCGTTGATGAGCACGGCCGCGTTCTCGTCGAAGCGGATGTAGGAGCCGTCGGGCCGACGGCGTTCCTTCTTGACCCGGACGATGACGCACTTGACGACCTCGCCCTTCTTCACGGCCGCGCCGGGGATGGCGTCCTTCACGGTGGCGACGATGACGTCACCGATGGACGCATAGCGCCGTTTGGAGCCGCCGAGCACCTTGATGCACAGCACCTCCTTGGCGCCGGAGTTGTCGGCCACCCGAAGGCGGCTCTCCTGCTGGATCACTTGGCCCGCTCCAGGATCTCGAGCAGGCGCCAGCGCTTGTTCTTCGACAGCGGCCGGGTCTCCTGCACGCGGACCCGATCGCCGACCCGCAATTCGTTGGTCTCGTCGTGCACGAACAGCTTGGTGGTGCGCTGCACGGTCTTGGCGTAGCGCCGGTGACGCACGCGGTCGACGGTGGCGACGACGGCCGTCTTGTCCATGCCGTTGGAGACCACGAGGCCCTCGCGGACCTTGCGGGCGTTCTCGCGCGTCGTGGTATCGGTCATGGCGTGGCCTCCTGGGCCTCGAGCGCTTCAGCAGCCTCGATCTCGCGGGCCCGCAGCTCGGTGAGCACTCGGGCGATCTGCTTCTTCACCTGCTTGATCCGCGTCGGATTGTCGAGCTGACCCGTGACGTTCTGGAACCGGAGGTTGAACAGCTCCTCCTTGGTCTCGGCCAGCTCGACGAGCAGGTCGCTGTCGGTGAGCTCGACGAGAGCTTTGGATTTGGCCATGACTACAGCGCCTCCTCACGTTCGACGAACCGGGCCTTGATGGGGAGCTTCTGGATGGCCCGATCGATGGCTTCCCGGGCCACGACCTCGTCGCCGTAGGACAGCTCGAACAGGATCCGGCCGGGCTTGACCACGGCCACCCATCGTTCCGGGTTGCCCTTGCCTGAACCCATGCGGGTCTCGGCCGGCTTCTCGGTGACGGGCTTGTCGGGGAACACGTTGATCCACACCTTGCCGCCACGCTTGATGTGGCGGGTCATGGCGATACGAGCGGCCTCGATCTGGCGAGCCGTGAGCCACCCGGGCTCGACGGCCTGGATGCCGTACTCGCCGAATGTCACCGTGGTGCCGCCCTTGGCCGTACCACGCGTCCGGCCGCGGTGATGCTTGCGGTGCCGCACCTTCTTGGGCATGAGCATGATCAGTCACCATCCCCTGGGCGGAAGTGCGGGGTCTCGTGGGCCTCGCGGGTGGTCCGCTCGATCTCTTCTTCCTCGGCCAGGAGCTTCTCGAACTCGGGATCGGCTTCCTTGATCAGCGGAGCCGGCTCTTCCTCGACCTCGGCCTCGGCCGGCTCTTCCTCGACCGCGGCTTCCTTGGGCTTGGGCGCCGACGGCGACACGACCTTGCGGGGCTTGGTCTGGCCGCTGGTCTCGCCGGCGGCCATGGCCGCCTCGCGGCTGATCTTGTCTTCGACCGTGGTCTTGTACGGCAGGATGTCGCCCTTGTAGATCCACACCTTCACGCCGATGCGGCCGTAGGTGGTGTGGGCCTCACGGAAGCCGTAGTCGATGTCGGCCCGCAGCGTGTGCAGCGGCACCCGGCCTTCGCGATACCACTCGGTGCGGGCCATCTCGGACCCGCCGAGACGACCCGCGCACTGCACCCGGATGCCGAGCGCGCCGGCCTTCTGGGCGTTCTGGACGGCCCGCTTCATGGCCCGGCGGAACGCCACCCGGCCCTGGAGCTGGTCGGCGACACCCTGCGCGATCAGCGCGGCGTCGAGCTCGGGCTGCTTGATCTCCTGGATGTTGAGCTGGACCTTGTTGTTGCCGGTGATGTCGGTGAGGCCGGCCCGCAGGCGATCGGCCTCGGAGCCCCGTCGACCGATGACGATCCCCGGACGGGCGGTGTGCACGTCGACACGGAGACGATCACGGGTGCGCTCCACCTCGACCCGACTGATGGCCGCGTGGGGCAGGCTGGTCATGAGGAAGTCGCGGATCTCCCAGTCCTCGATGACGTAGTCGCTGTAGGTGTCGCGATCGGCGAACCAACGCGATTTCCACTCGGTGGTGACGCCGAGCCGGAACCCGTACGGGTTGACCTTCTGTCCCATGCTTAGTCCTCATCCTCGATATCTTCGCCGCCAGCAGAGCTGGCGGACCCCGCAGCGGCTTCGGCTTCGTCCCCGGTGTCCGCGCCGCCAGCAGAGCTGGCGGACCCCGCAGCGGCTTCGGCTTCGTCCCCGGTGTCCGCGCCGCCAGCAGAGCTGGCGGACCCCGCAGCGGCCTCGGCCTCGGCTTCGGCCACGGCTGCGGCGGCGACATCGGCCGCCTTCTTGGCCTTGGCCGCCGCGTCCTGGGCCTTTGCGGCCAGGGCCTTCTCTTCGTCGGTCTCGGCCGCAGCCGACGCCTCGTCGGCCGCCTTCTGTGCCTTG
>JAOUEE010000455.1 GCA_029858875.1 Acidimicrobiia bacterium | reverse complement strand
CTCGTGCGAGAAGGTGAGAAGGACTGAGGCCCCGGGGGTGGCGTTGAGCGGCGGAACCTTCTAGCCGAACCCTCGGAATCCCTATGCGATCCGAGGCTGCCAGGACCGGCGACGTGGTACCAGAAGCAGCGGTGCCGAGGCGACGTTCCCATCGCAAGGTGCCGTTGGCTGCGTGCTTGGCGCGGTGCAGGTCGTGGTCGCCGCAGACCGGGCCTCCGGCCTCGAAGGCGGTGGTGAAGGACACGCCGTCACCCACAGGATCGGTCGTGACGTGCGGTTCACCGGCCTCGGTCCCGATTCCCGCCTCGACCTCGGACCCCCACACCAGCGGCCCACCCACGGCTCCCGAACTGCTGTTGGCCGCGTGCCGAGAGCGACGACGAGCACCACGCCGAAGGCCGGGACAACGGCGATCGAGGCGGCACTCGAGTCTGCCATGGTCGGGCCGCACCCGTAGCAAATCCCATGGCTTTCAGCGGTTTTAAGGGAGGTTTTGTGAGTTTTCATGTGTATTCGCTGCACCACCAGGCAAATTGCCACAGCTCGCGAGCGGTACTACGTTGACCCTGGATCTCGGGGATTCCCCGAGGCGCATGGGTGGAGGTACAACTGATGGACGCACGATTCTCATCCGGGAGGGTGTCGGGTTCGACCAGGCGGGGGGCTGCAATCGCCGTCGTCGCCCTGTTCATGATGGTGGCGGCCCTGCTCAGCCCCGTCGGCGCGGGCGCGCAGGAGAAGCCACCAGCCGACGACGCCCCGCCCCTCGAGTCCATCGAACCGAGCGAGGCACCGTCGCTGCCGAGTCAGGACGTCCAGTTCGAGGACACCCTTCCCGAGATCGGCCCGCCGCCGCCCCCAGGCGGTGACGAGGCGGACACGCCGCTGGCTCCGTCGGTCGGCGCCAGCTTCCCCGGCACCGACCGTACGACGTCGGGCTTCATTCCGCCCGACACCATGGGAGCCGTCGGCCCCAACCACGTGGTCGAACTGATCAACGGCCAGTACGCCGTGTACTCCAAGACCGGTACCAAACAAACCTCATCGACATTGAACGCCTTCTGGTCCGCCGCCGGGGTGATGTTCGCCGGTGCGTTCACCTTCGATCCGCGCGTCGTGTACGACCCGGGCACCAACCGCTTCTTCGCCGCCGCGGTCGACAACGGCGGCGCGGCCAACAACATCCTCGTCGCCGTCTCCAACAGCTCCGATCCCCTCACCGGATGGAGCGGCTGGGCCATCGACTCCGACAGCGACAACCTGCAATGGGCCGACTTCCCGATGCTGGGCATCGACAACACCGATATCTACGTCTCGGCCAACATGTTCGACATCAACACCGGCGCCCCCTTCGCCAACAACGTGCTCCAGGTCAACAAGGCCAGCATGATCGCCGGCACACCCACCAGTTTCCTGAGCGAGAACATCTCCTCACCCAGCATCTGGCACACCGCCGTCGATCGCGGCAATGACGGGCAGACGAGTGCCTTGTCCGCCTTCAGTTCGGGACTCCTCGGCATCCGCACCATGAACGGGAGCAGCGTGGGCACCGGTGTCGGCGTCGGGGTGCCGGCCTACTCGGCCGCACCGACCGCCGATCAGCCGGGCGCGAAGACCAACATCGAGACCGGCGGCACCCGCTTCGGGTCCTACCCCGTCGAGGAGGGCAACAGCATCTGGGCCGTCCACACGGTCGACGTCAACGGTCGCGCAGGACTGCGCTGGTACGAGATCAACAAGAACACCAACACGTTGACGCAGTGGGGCACCATCAGCCACCCCTCGCTCGCCTACTTCTATCCCTCGATCAACGTCAACGGAGCGGGTGACGTGGTCATCGGCTTCAGCGGCACCGACCCGACCACGTTCGTCAGCGCCTACGCGGCCGTCGGCACGACCACAGGCGGCGTCACCACCTTCGCGACACCGATCCTGCTACAGGCCGGGTCGGCCGACTACCTGGGTCTCGACTCCATCAACCGCAATCGGTGGGGTGACTACAGCGCGGTGAACCTGGACCCCACCGACTCCTGCGTCTTCTGGACCGTGCAGGAGTACGTGAAGACCGTCGACAACTGGGGGATCAACTTCAGCCAGGTGAACGCCGGCAACCCTGCGCCCAACGACAATCTGGCCAACGCGGCGACCCTGGGTCCGGCGCTTCCGGCCACCGACACCGAGAACAACACGTGCGCCACCGCCGAAGCCGGCGAGCCGTCCCACGACAACCTCAATCCCAACCCACCGTCGCATTCGCTGTGGTGGCAATGGACCGCACCGGCGAACGGATCGGTCACCGTCGACACCGAGGGCAGCGTCGTGACCGACACGGTGCTCGGTGTGTACACGGGTAACAACGTCGCCGCGCTGAACGTCATCGCCAAGGACGACGACAGCGGCACGGGCTTGTTGAGCAAGGTCGACTTCACGGCCACAGCCGGAACCACCTACAAGATCGCCGTCGACGGATGGACCGTGAACACGCCCACCGGCAACGTGACGGTCAACATCACCACCGGACCAGTCGGTGCGACGTGCAACGGGTTGCCGGTGACGGTGGATCTGAATCTGGGGCAGGTGCCGACGGCGGGTGCGGATGTGATTTTGGGGACGCCGGGGCCGGATGTGATCGTGGCGTTGGGTGGTGATGACACGATCTGCGCCCAGGGCGGC
>JAOUEE010000454.1 GCA_029858875.1 Acidimicrobiia bacterium | reverse complement strand
ACCCATGAGGTGCGGGTGGCATCGGGCATGGCGAAGATCCTTGGGTCGACGGCGACGGCTCGCCTGCGCGGCGGCTCCAGCCAGCTTCGACGGGGCCGTCCACCCCAGGCAGGGCACAAGGTCCCTTCTGTCTGCGCTGGAAGCCGGGTCGGGTGTCCACCGTCGAAGATCGCGTGGGTCGCCCATGCCGGAGCGCACCGCATGCCAGTCGCCGGCGGTGCCGATTGCGTGGCCCGGGAGCGAGCGTCTCCGCTGCTTCAGGGGATGAGCACGCCGGACCCGCCGATTGAACCGTCGGCCAGGTCGGCCAGGGCCTGGTTGGCGTCGGCGAGTGGATAGGTGCGGTGGTCGACGCGGAGGCGGAGTTGGGCATCGAGCGCAAGCAACTCCCGGATGTCCGAGCGGGTCACGTTGGCCACGCTGCGCAGCGTCCGCTCGTGCCACAACAGGTCGTAGTCGAAGGCGGGGATCTCGTCGAGGTGGATGGCGTTGATCACCACGGTGCCGCCCCGTCGAACGGCCCGAAGGGCGTCGATCACCACCGTGCCCACCGGCGCGAAGGTGATGGCGCCGTGGAGGGGCGCCGGGGGCGCCTGGTCGTAGCCCCCGACGCTGCCGGCCCCCATGGACGAGGCACGGGCCTGCTCGACCTGGCTCCTGGTGGCGACGTGGACCTGGAGCCCCTGGGCCGACGCCAGTTGGAGCACCAGCGCGGCCGACGACCCGAATCCGTACAGGCCGAGCCGTTGGCCGGCGCGTGTGCCGGTGGCCCGCAGCGCGCGATGACCGATGACCCCGGCGCACAGCAGCGGGGCCACCTCGGCGTCGGGCCGGTCGGTGTCGATCCGAAAGGCGAAGCCGTCGGCCACGACCATCTCGTCGGTGTATCCGCCGTCGTGGTCCCACCCGTGGAACGTGGCCGCGGCGCAGAGGTTCTCCTGTCCGGCCACACAGAACTCGCAGTGGCCACAGACCCCGCCCAGCCAGGTGACGCCGACACGATCACCCACGGCGTGGTGGCATCCGGTGCCGGCGGCCGTGACCCGCCCCACCACCTGGTGTCCGGGAACCACCGGCGACCGGTGGCGGGGCAGGTCGCCCTCCACCAGTTGCAGATCGGTGCGGCACACGCCACAGGCGGCCACCGCCACCAGCAGCTGACCGGGACCGGGTGTGGGGGAGGGGCGGTCGACCAGGCGAAGGGGTCCGGTGGCCGCTGGACCAGGCGTGTCGAGCAGAAGGGCGCGGGTCATGGTCACATCCAAGTCCCGTTCCGTGGCGTGATGCCAGGGGCCTCGGTCCCGGGTGGCCGGGACTTTGGGCTCTTGTCGGCGGACGCCGATCGGAGGATGATGGACGCATGCGCAGGGTGGAGAGCGAACCCGTCCCCGAGTCCCGCCGGACCCGCTTCCCGCGCTGGCCCCGCCGGCTGCTGTCCGACGACACCCGTCGGGTGGGGCTGCAGGGCGTGGCCGCCGCACGCGAGGAGCTCGAACAGCACAGCTGCGACGACTCCCGCCGAGCCCGCCGCCGCGAACCCACCGACGAGTAACCGCGTCCCCACACCCCCCCGGCGGCCTTCCCCCTTCCCGAAATTGCTGGGGCCACGCGCGTGCACCAACCGTGGGCGCAGCAATTTGGCTGTGAAGGAGGCGCGCCATGGAGCGTGCGGCGTTGTGGCGCCATCTCGAGCGTCATCACGGGATCATCTCGAGGCCCGAGGCCAAGTGCCTCGAGATGACCGATGGGCAGATCGCTTATCGGCTGCGAAGCGGCGAGTGGATACGACTCGGGCCTGGCGTGTACCGGTTTGCCGGAACCAAGCTCACCTGGCTGGGCCGAGCCCGGGCCGAGGCGCTTTCCACCGGTGGTCTGATCAGCCATCGGGCGGCCGCAACGGTCTGGGGCATCGACGGCTATCGGCCCGGACGGCTCGAGCTGGTCGTACCCCGGGGTCGCGCGCTGCGTCGGTCGTCCACCCGGCTGCACGAGTCCACGCAGTTCGACCGGGTCGAGCGCACGGTCCAACAAGGGGTGCCCGTCACGGGTCTGGCTCGAACCGTGCTCGATGTGGCGGCGGTGGTGGGCCGGCGTCGGCTCGAATGGACCATCGACGCGGTCCTGCGCCAGGGGCTGCTCGACTGGCCGGATCTCTACCAGGTCCTCATCCGCCACTCGCGGCGGGGCCGGGATGGCTGCGGGCGGCTCCGAGCTCTGCTCGACGTCCGCTTCGGTGACACGGCGATTCCTGACAGCAGGTGGAACCGGATGGTGTCACAGTTGCTCATCGACGCGGGACTTCCGCCGCCCGCGGTGGAGCACGAGATCTACGATGGCGACGAATTCGTGGCCCGCGTAGATCTCGCCTATCGCTATCCGCGAATCGCCATCGAGCTGGACAGCGCCCGCCATCACCTCAATCGGGACTCCTTCGAGGCCGATCCACGGCGCAAGAACAAGCTGAGCGTGCTCGGGTGGACGGTGCTGACCTTCACGTGGGCGGACTCCGTCGATCACCCCGATGAGCTGTGCGCCACCGTGATCGCCGCCCGGAAGACCGAAATTGCGTAGCTGACGCGCGTCCAGCGCGCGCCGGCACAGCAATTTCGGTCAGGCGGCGGATGAGGTGCCGATCTCCACCTTGCGGGGCTTGGCCTTGTCGGCCACCGGGATGGTCACGTGC
>JAOUEE010000452.1 GCA_029858875.1 Acidimicrobiia bacterium | reverse complement strand
CGACGAATCTGGAGGGGCTCAACGACGTCGGCTCGACCCTCCGGCGCACCGAGGCCGAGGCGCTACGCGCCCACGGGCTGACCACCGAGCGGATCGCTCAGCTGTTCGGCGTGACCCGGCAGCGGGTGTCGACGCTGCTACGACACCGCAGCCGGGCTTGCTGAGGACACGACGTGGTGGCCGACCACAACCCCACCGGCACAGGTGTGCGATCGACAACTGCGGTCGATGCGAGCGACCCGTCGGTGATCGCGCCGCTCGCGGTGCTGCTGCGGCACGCACGGGCCGAGGCATCTCGCTATCAGCAGGCCCGACCCTTCCCCCACGCCGTCTTTGACGGCCTCTTCGAGAATCGCCGACTTCTCGCGGTCCACGACGAGCTACCCGATCGATCCGTCGAAGGGTGGCGAAGTTATGACACCACCCACGAGTGGAAGTACGTCTTCGACAAGGTCCACCGGCTCGGACCGGCGGCCCGAGGGCTCGCCCTCGAGCTGAGCTCGAGCGAGTTCGTCCAGTTCCTCGAAACCCTCACCGGCATCGACGGATTGCTACCCGACCCTCACCTGCGCCAGGCCGGCTACATGGTCGCACCCCATGGCGGGTTCCTCGCTCCACACACCGACTTCACCACCCTCGGTGATCTGCCGCTCGTGCGGCGGGTGAACGCCCTGGTGTACCTCAACGAGGGCTGGAGATACGAGTGGGGTGGCCAGCTGGAGCTCTGGCGAAGTCTCGACGACGGCCCCGAGGTGGAGATCGTTCCCACACTCGGCCGCCTCGTCGTGTTCTCGACCCCCGGCGCCGCGCACGGTCACCCGAAGCCTGTGGTCGCGCCCGATGATCGCAGCCGGGTCTGCTTCTCCGCCTACTACTACACCGCAGACGACTCAACGGTCCCGATCGAGCGTCAACTGGTGCTGTGGGGTGACGAAGGACGGCGCTCGGTGCGGCTCCGCCACGGCATCAGCCTCCTCAGCCCACCACTGCTGACCAACACGTACCATCGGCGACGTCAGGCGCGACGCACGGTCCGGTGAACCGGGCGTCCGCCCGAACCACACGAACCGGGAAGCAGGATCGGCGGCCAGATCCGCCTCTTTCGTCTCGACGTTCGCCGATCGGTGCGGGATGGGCAAGGTGAGCCAGAGGGGGGCCAACTTCGGCTGATGATCGGCTCCAAACGCGGGCTTCTGGATGGCGGTGAACTGCAGCTGGCCCGTCCTCGATCTGGCGATGTGGGATGGTGAGGCGCAAGTGAGCTGGATGAGGTCGCCACCCGCTGGTTGGCGGGTTGCGGCTCGGCGATTGGCGCGGCGCCCGACATCAACGAGTCGACGAGGAGTGCACAGATGGAGTTCAGCGAAACGATCACCTCGCTCGAGCAGTTCCGGGAGGTGATGGAGCCACCCAGTCACTTCGTGACCGACAAGGAGGTGAGCAGCCTCGATCGGCATTGCCGGGGATTCATCGCACGCTCACCGTTCCTGCTGATCGCCTCTACCAACGGCAACGGCAGGATCGACATCTCCCCGAAAGGCGACGCTCCGGGTTTCGTCCAGGTCCTCGACGACACGACGCTCGCCATCCCGGACCGCAAGGGGAACCACCGCACGGACACCTTCATGAACCTTCTCGAGCATCCGTGGGTCGGTCTCATCTTCTTGGTCCCTGGACATCGAAACACGCTGCGATTCCGCGGTCGCGCCGAGATCGTTCGTGACCGCGAGATCCGTGAGGCGATGGCCGTCGACGGGAAGGCCCCAGAACTGGCAATCGGCGTGCACCTCACCACGGGCTACTTCCATTGCGCGAAGTGCATCATTCGCTCCAGTCTCTGGGGAGACACGAAGGAGCCAGCGCCAGAAGACCGCCGACTTCTCGCCGAGACCATGGTGAAGTACGGAGACCTCGACGTCTCGGTCGACGACGTGCAGACGATCATCGAGGCCGACGAGGCGGAACGTCTCTACTGAGCGACCCGCGCATCGTCGAGCGCCGGCCACGGCGGACCCGCCTGGGGGTTGTTGGGTCAAGGCTCGGAGGCAGCGGGGGCAGCCAAAGGGGGGCCATCTTCTGGCGATGATCGACCCCGACGCAGGCTCCCAGGTGTGGCGTGAAGCTCGGTGGCCGCGTCGCCGGGCCGGCGGTGGGTGATGCTGTGTCGCGGAATTGGGGGGATGCGCCGACCTGCGCCAACGGCGCACTCCGAGTCCCTGCTCCGCCACGGACGACCACCACACGTTGGACCCGTCCTCCATGTGCCGCATGGTGCGAGGCGGAGCGACCCCGAAGAACGTCCCGATCCCTCCGTCGAGCTCACGTGCAACCAGCGTTTGGAGCGGACAACGACCACACTGTGTCCATGACGGCAGACACGAGTGCGCTCGGTGCGATCAAGGCCGAGCGACATCGCCTCTCGTCGGAAGGCCCGACCTTCGTGCGGGCGGACGGTAACTACGAGCGCGTGTCGATTCCGGAACGAGATGCGGATGTGCTGCGCGATCTCCTCGTCTCAGAGCGCGCTGCGACAGTCATCGAGATCGGGCTCGCCTACGGGGCGTCCGCTCTGGCGATCGCAGAAGCGCTGGGTGAGTCCCTCGTGGTGGTGTAGGTCGGGGTCATCGCCGTGATGGTGGTGGCCATCGTGCGATTCTCAGAAGTGACTAAACGAACTGAGAAGGAA
>JAOUEE010000453.1 GCA_029858875.1 Acidimicrobiia bacterium | reverse complement strand
CCACTGCGATGACCATGTCGCTGACCAACTCCCACATGTGGTCGCTGATGCCGACCTGGTGCTGGGCCAGGTGGTACACCAGATCGACCACCGGGCCGAACACGTCGAGCTGCACCTGGTGTTCGGCGGCGTTGCCGATGCGCACCGGTCGGCTGCCCAGGTAGCCGTGGAGGGTGGGCAACACCGCCTCGGGGAGGAATTCGTCGCCTTCGAGCGCGTAGACGGGCCGCAACTGCTCGGGGCCGTGGAGATGGTGGACTCGATCCAGGAGCCACTCGACCAGATCGATTGCCTCCTGGACGCTGCCCAGCTCGACCAGTGCCGACGCCGCCATCGACGCATCGCGGGGCCAGCAGTATCGGTAGTCCCAGTTGCGCACGCCGCCGGCGACCTCGGGGAGGCTGGTGGTGGCGGCGGCCAGGATGGCGCCCGAGGGCTGATGGGCGAGGGCCTTCAGCGTGAGCGCGCTGCGGCGGACCTCGTCGGCCCAGAGGGGCGGAACCTGGAGCTTGTCTGCCCAGGTCCGCCAGTAGTCGATGGTGCCGGCGCGACGTTCGGCGTCGACGCGCTCGGACGGGTCGTCGGGATGGACGTCGAACCCCAGTTCCAACAGCACCGGTTCACCTTCGACGAGATCGATCTCGCCACGGGCCAGGTCATGGAGTCCGTCCTCGACGATGGACCAGTAGACGCCCGGAGCCCGGAGGGTGATCCATTCCTGGGAGCCCCGGACCATCAGACCGCCGGGAATGGGCTCGAGCTGGGTGGGGGCGCGGCCGAAATCCAGGCGCGGCGCGAACTCGACCCTCACGCGGCCCGAGCCCTCGAGCACGCGGATCAGGTCGGTACGCCCCGCCGGCTGGAGGGGTCGTCCGTGCGAGCAGTCGAGGAAGTCGGTGACGACCAGATCAGACCAACGGGTCTCCACCACCATGGTGTCGGGGAGGTAGCGGTGGGAGATGTGCGAGGACTCGTCGGCCGGGTGGACGCTGAAGTAGCCGGCCCGCGCACCCCCGACCAGCTCGGCGAACACGGCGGGGGAGTCGGCCCTTGGATGACACATCCAGCTCACCCGACCACCCGGTGTCACCAGCGCCACGGTGCGTTGATCGGACAGCATGGAGTGCCGCTCGATGGCGGGGGAGTTGTCGCCCTGGATCCACGCCCGCCGCAGCTCGCAAAGCAGGGCCAACGCCCGAGCGGCATCCTCGGTGTCGTCGAGGCGGAGCGACGCGGCGGTGTCACCCGGCCCGATCTTGATGCCGACGTCGGGGCCCCGCAGTCGCCGGAAGGCGTCCTCGTCGGTGACGTCATCGCCGAGGAAGATGACGGCTTCGGCCCCGACCTGGCGCCGCAGCGTCTCGAGGGCCACGCCCTTGTTGGTCTCGATGACGGCCAGCTCGATGACCTTCTTGCCCCGTTTCACCTGCACGCCCGCACGGCTGGCCGGCCCCGCCAGGATGCGGTCGATCAGGTCATCGGCGAGCTCGGGAGCGACCAGGCGGTAGTGGAAGGCGACGCTGGCGGGCTTCTTCTCCACCAGGCAGCCGTCGGCCGACCCGGCGATGGCCTTCAGCTCCTGGGTGATGATCTGGCGCAGCTCGATCTGTGTCTCGTCGAGCTCACGCAGGAACCCGGCATCGAACTCCGAGCCATGGCTGCCCACCAGGTGGATCTCGGCCGGGAGGCGGGACAGGGCGGCGAGGTCTCGTAGGGACCGCCCGGACACCACCGCCACCTCGGTGTCGGGGAAGTTCGCCAGTGCCCGGAGTGCGGCGATGGACTCGCGATGGGGGAACGCCTCGTCCGGGTTCTCGACGATGGGCGCGAGCGTGCCGTCGTAGTCGCAGGCGACCAACATGATGGGCGTCCGGGCCAGGCCTCGCAGTGCCTCGGTGACCTCTCCGTTGACCTTCACGTCGCCTCGAGGACGTCGAGAAACGACGAGGCCCAGCGCTGGGCGTTGTTGCGGGCCACGATCTTGCGCATGGCGCTCATGCGTTGTCGCTGCTCGTCGGCGGGCATGGCCACGGCGTAGGCGATCGCGTCCTTGAGCCCTTCGACGTCATATGGGTTGACGAGGAGCGCGCCCACCTTCAGCTCGTTCGACGCGCCGGTGAACTCGCTCAGCACCAGCGAGCCGGTGTCGTCGACGCGGGTGGCCACGAATTCCTTGGCCACGAGGTTCATGCCATCGCGATACGGCGTCACAACCATCACATCGGCCAATCGGTACATGGCCATGAGTTCGTCGAAGTTGTGGCTGCGGTGGAGGTAGTGGATAGCCGGCCGCTCCATCGTGGCGAACTGGCCGTTGATCTCACCGACGAGCTGTTCGACCTGGGCTCGGATCTCGGCGTAGCCGAGAACGTTCGACCGGCTGGGCTCGGCGATCTGGATCATCACCGTCGATGCTGCGTTCAGACGGCCCTCCGACAGGAGCTCACGGTATGCCATCAGCCGGCGCTCGATGCCCTTGGTGTAGTCGAGGCGGTCGACACCCAGAAGCACCTTGTCGGGGTGACCGATGGAGTCGCGCAGTCGCTCGATGTCGGCCAGGATGTCGGGTCGCTCGGCCGCGTCGATGAATCGGCGGTGGTCGATCCCGATGGGGAAGGTCTTGGCGACCGTGGTTCGGTCGCCGTGCACGATCGACGCGCCCGTGACCAGACCGTAGGAGAGGCGC